>NZ_JAZBJZ010000032.1:0-45531 GCF_036349135.1 Tumidithrix elongata BACA0141 | reverse complement strand
GAGTCCCTTTACGCAAAGATCTCTAGGCGTTGCATTTCATCCTTGAATTGGCGGATCTTCAAAATTCCTGAGGTAAAGATCCTGCTCTTAAGTGAGTTCAATTACATTATTCATCGCTGCCTCCTACAACCAAGATGGGTTAGAGTTGTTTGTTCCCGTACCATAACAGCATGCAGTTTCATTTCAAGGGTTATTTGATTGACTACGTTATAGAACAAGGAAATGGCTTTTTGAAGCTGCGGTTTTGGATTACAAAACACCGCTAGCACAGTGTTCTTCATCAATTATTTGAACTTTGTTTCCCAAGAAATGACTCTGTTTGTAAAACACATGCAAAAATCCCACTCCTCACCTTGAATGAGAAGCAGGATTTTAGAATAATCAAAACCTACAGATGTGAAACTTACTGGGGTTTATCAAAGAGTGTGGTCGTTCCACCCTCTCTTTTAGCAGCTTTCCGATTCTTCTTTTCTTCTTTGGTAGCTTTAGGCTTTTTAGATTCTTTATTGCCCTTTTTTTCCTTTGACATAACGATATCTCCAATCAAAATTTATATAATTTGGCTCAAGTCTGTAGCGTTGGAAGCCTCGGTAACCTAGAGTGACTCAAAGCTTCATAGCGATATTAGATACCTCGCACCTTGTAGCGTTGTCGCTGGTATATGGTCATTATAGCTTGTAATCAACGATTCCGATCGCTTGCAGATTCTGATGCGCGAACCCATACCCCCATGCTAGTGAGGGTTAAGAGCCCAAATTGAGTTGCTAAAGCTACATCTGCCGCATCTCGACCATAGGCGATCGCGACGCGATTCCCGCGAGGTTTGGGTTGCGTGGCGTCAAAGGTATACCAGCGATCGCCTACGAAAGCTTCAAACCAAGCATGGAGATCCATGGGTTTGAGTTCGTAAAGATAGCCAACCACCATACGTGCAGGAATCGTCAGACTACGGCATAGTGCAATGCCTAAATGCACAAAATCACGACATACACCCACGCGGGTTTCTACGGTTTCCATCGCTGATGTGGAGGCGTTGCTGGTTTCATAACGATACTCAATATGGGTATAAATCCAATTTCTAATCGCTTCCACCTGCTCGTAGGCAGACTCAATCCCTGCCGTAATCTCATTGGCTAACCCACCGAGTAAATCCGATTGACAGTAGCGACTGGGTAAGAGAAATTGGAGGGTGTAATCTGGTAATTCCTGCACGAGAACGAAAGCTGCACTCGGTTGAACATCAATTTCATCTGCTGTTTCCACCGTTGCTGAGGTGTCTACTTGAAATTTGCCTTCAGGAACTAATAGGCGTTGACAGAGGTTGCCATAGCTATCGATATACTCAACTACTGGAACGTTAGGTTCAAACCGATATTCTTCGCATACTACTTGTTGCCCCAACCCACTCAGGGGGCGGAGCATGAGAATGAGAGGAGAAGGCGCGATCGCTTCAAATAAAAGTTGGCATCCTACATTCAACCGCATAAGTTCTCCACACTTGCAAAAGCAGAATATACCATTCTAGCGAATGCCTTGTCGAAGCACTGCTGCTTCAATTTGAGAACTCGGCAATTCATTGAGAACTCGGCAATTCATGAATTGCCCCTTGCTGTTTAATCTCAATTACTTACATTGCTTGACAAAAATTCTATGAACATCTGGAAGTCGCCACCAAGGAATGTAGGGACAGGCGTGATGTTCGTGATGATAGCCAAAATGATAACAAGCAATCAATGACCACAAAACAGGCAATGAATTTGTCTGCGATCGGTGTGAATTTTGATGACCTGATTTTGGTTCTCGATGGGGTAAGAAAGTGCCAAAGTAAAAAAGTTGCATTGAACTCAAAATCGGTGGAACTGTCCAAAAGAGAAGCAAATTGAGATAGGACACTTTCACAATCAGGCAAAGCATAGCAAAGACAGCAGCAACCTTCATCAACTGAGTCCAGTTCCAATAATGGCTCATGAAATGCAAGTACCAAGCTAGGAGATGCTTATGCTGACCATCGTGAAAATCTGGGTCGCGATCGCTGGCGGGATAAAGGTGATGTAGCTGGTGCTTTCGCAAAAGTTCTTGATAGGAAAAAAAACTATAGCAAAAGGCAGCCAATGAGCCGATCCAATCATTGAGTTGAGGATTCTGCATACACACCGAACCATGCATGGCATCATGGATGGTAATAAATAATCCTGTATATAGAAAAGTTTGCCAAAGTAAGGCACTCAGAACGAACCATATGCCCAAATCAAAAAAATTCAGCCTTAGAAGAATCCCAAGACTGATTCCCCAGAGGCTAATCATAAGGCAGGCAACGAGAGTGCTATAAACGCTATCCTGTGGCTTTGTTAATTGCTTAATTTCTAAAAAGTTAAGGGTAGTGGTAGATAATTCAGCCAATACAGTTCTCCTTTAACTTCTATGAGACATTATATTTTTTACTCCGTTACGCTTGAATCCTCGTAGGGGCAATTCAGGAATTACCCCTACGAATCGGGCATGATATCAAGAGAACGATTATTCCTCTGGATCGAAAGGTTCTTCTTCATCTTCCAGATTGTAAATTTCTGGTTCTAAGATACCATCTAGCTCTTCCATCATTTTTCGCTCTTGAAATTCATCCGTTTCATCGGTCTTGAATCTACCAGTTTTCTCCAGTCAGAAAAAGAGAGACTCTCTTCCTATGGAAGGTGGAATCTTGTTAGATAGGCTCCGTCGAGGTTCCTGAGAAACCGCAGGATTATATAGTGTAGGCATTTTGCTCATTAGTTAAGGACGGACTAGATTCAATAGTTCCTTGGGGGATGCCAAGAGATCGATCGCTACAAAGAAAATTTTGCCTTCAGGATTGAGCAAAAATCGCCATGCAATGTTCATGCCCACGCTACTACCAAACCAAGGGGTTTGAACTTTACCTGTTACTTTAATCGGGGTATAGCCTTCTTCCAATTTCTCAATCACACCTTGCTCTGGCATCATCTTCAACCCTTGGCATTCTGCTCGCATGTAGGTAAGGATTAATTCATGACCGACGATCGGTTTTTGGAAGGGAGGTTGCAGAGAACCATTCGATGCGAACAGATTCACGGCTGCCTCAAAGTCATTGGCGTTCATGCAATCGATATAGCCCAGGATTGTCGCATTCGTCACACCTTCGATCTTGGCTTGAGTTCGAGTTGCCATGTCAGTCGGAACGACGACAGGGTCGGCAACATTTTCGGGGTGGGATAGATCCTTCGAGTCAAACCCCATGTTAACCACTGTATTGCGAAGAATGGTAATCTGCTGCCCTGGCTCGGCATTTTCGATGGATTGTAAAACAGTAGTTGCCTTAGGGGAAAGCTGATAACCTTTAGGAATAGGAGCGACAATCCCCTGTTCCATCCATTCTCCAAGTTGGTTCCAGAAGCCAAGTTTGACATTCATACTAAAGAAGCCATAAGAACGACAGATCGGTGTATCCGCATGGTTTGCTAGATCGCACATCACTTGCGTTTGCTCAGTGGGAGACATTTTCTTGATTTGGTCTAGCATTCCTTGGGCAAAAACCATACTGGCTGCGCCTGGAGCAGCAATTGTAATCGTTTTACCCATTTCAGTAAAGATAAACCAGATTAATGCTAGTTGATCTTCCGCGTTGAGTTGGTTAAATTGTTCGATCGTTTTAGGAACGATAGCAGCAGACTGAACGTCAGGAAAGATAGACTGTGCAGATTGGATGGTAAAAGGCATGGGATAAAAGCTCCAAAACTTGAATAAGGGTAAATTGGTTAGACGATATAGACTGATACGACTGTTCTAGAAAAGGAGATGCAGTCATACTTGCGAATGGATTTGATTCTGGTAGCTTGATGTTGGGATAGGCTGAGAACCTTATCTAGCGATCGCATTCAAAATCTATACTTAGTGGATAGAAATGTGATTCGCAGAAGTATGACAACTAGTAAAACAATTCCTGCAATTAAAAAGGAATGGTGCTATTTTTGTCTTGTTGAGGATATAGAAGATATAGATTTCAGGCTCAATTGCGTAGTTATTGGTGAGACCTATCGTCTATGTTGTAGTCAGAAGATTCGCAAATATCTGCTTGAACTGCGACGGGGATGCGTTCAGTGCAATTACATTGAGAGTTTTCCCCTCCGTCTAGGTGTAGCTTATGGGTAACCTCTTATAAATCCTATAATTCCATCATAGTCTAAATAAATCATAAATATATTGCCCTAACAACCCATCAATTACTCAAAGCCATACGCTCTAATATTTATAGCAATTAGAAATAAAAATAATTTGATAATAAGAATGTTGAAATAACTAAACAGATTTGCCTGTTCAGCGATCGCTGCAAATTCTATTTATGCAAATCGTTACTGTACGATCTGCATCCAATCGGGCAGCGATCGCTACCCTGCCATTGCAACAACAATTCCACAAAGATCCTGTTCCTTTCGGAGTTTTACTTCTACCTTTGTTGATCTGGTTCTAGTTAAGAACTTCAACAAATGATTTGGCAAGATTAGATACTTCATGAATATGTAACAATTTGCAGTCAACTCTACTGATTCTGATCCCATCGATTAGAGGTGAATGGATTTCTAAATATGATTCTGGTAATGCTGTAAATAAAATGCTTTCTCTTGAGAAAACCACGCGATCGAAAAGACACTTTGCCTCATTGATGACTCGAACAATTTGAATATTCATAGCGTTATTGATGTAGTAGCATAGGAATTGCTCTGATCGGTCAATAGATGATTCAGTTCCTATGAGAGAAAGCAAATAAGTCATATTTTTAAGTCCAAATCAAATCAGATGAATGATTAAATGTTTTGACCTTAAAGACTTTGACACTAGGATGTTTGAAATCGTGTTTATACAGATGTTTGAAGTGCATGAGTTGTATCAAAATGCATTCAAAATTTACAAGATTCTGGGTAGGGAGACTGCGATCGTCATGGGCAAATATCAGGGAAACCCCTGATAGCCCGAATGTCGGAATCCTGATAAATTATTCTTATAAATCCTAACTGAGTGGCAATTCATTAGTAGCGCAGGTATCTTGCCTGCAAGGGCTAGCAGTCATTACTATATTCGCAACCAATTGTTGAGATGAACTTATTGAGGTGGATTAAATTTTGGGGGCATCCCCAATACCTCTCTTATTCGTAAAGGGGGATAGAGTTAATATCTCTAGGCAGGAGGATGCCCTCCACCCCTTTTTTATTGTTTATAGGTATCGCAATATGCTGTATTGGGTTCGATATGGCTTAGGATAAAAACTATGTTGGTAAATTATCTTCATCATGGCTTAAAAGTTTTTGGGATTGCGATCGCGGCGATCGCTATTTTTCCGTCGGTCGCCCAAGCAGATAATGTTTATGCTGATTTACCTACACTAAATTCGATTACCTTTACGCCAAGCCGAGGTACGACAGGAACGGCAATTCCGTTGACGGCCAATACGGCTTTATCCCCAACTAGTGTGGGCAATGTGAACGTGCAGTCAAATACCTATGGGGGGTTTAAAGTTGAGGTAGAGTCTACCAATTTTGGTTTACTCAAACACTCATCGGGGGCGGGCATGGCGTATACATTGAATTACAACAACTCTGAAAAGGGGCAAATTACCACGAAGACCGTGGTTGAAGATAACAGTGCCTTAATTACAGACTGTGCTGATAGTTCGGGATGCGATCGCGACGTGAAAATTTCCATCTCGCAGTCTGAAGTACAGAGCAAGCCTGCGGGTTTTTATTCCGATACACTGACGTTTACACTGACCAATAAGTAGGTGAGCATCTCCTCACTCCAACCCCTTTCCCAGTAGGAGAGGGGGCTTTTTATTTGTAGAGAAAATTGAGAGTAGAGAAGCTAAATCAATATCAGGGTATTCCCCGATATACGCAGAGATGTATTCGCGATAAATTAAATACATCGAAGGACAAAGAGAGAAAGGGGAAAGACAAACCCCACAACGATTGGATGGCTTCGAGAACGACAAAAGAGGATAGGCAAAGCTATCCATTCCAATAAGGTTTTTCTAAAAAAGAGAGGGAGAGTTAAGATTATGTTACACACTACACTTCGTCAATTCGGTCTTGTTTCTGGACGTGCAATTCTTGCGATCGGTTTGACAATGGGGGCAATGACAGCTTGGACTTCTGCTGCAAAGGCTTCTGAAACCAACGCTGGCGATATAACTGTAACTAACCCATTAGTTCAATCAGTTATCTACCATCCACCTCTTTCTGCATTAACGCCAACTTTTGCGAATGGGAAGTTTACTGATGTGGGTGCGGGGACATTGACGGTGATTTCAAATGATGCTGCAGGTTACTCTATCTCTGCTACATCTGGTAATGGTGCTGAAGCTGGAAAGCTAAGAAAGGGTGATACAGGTGGTTCAGCAATTGCCTATCAGTTGCAGCTTTCTCATGCTAGCTTGACAGGATCTGATGGCTATAAATCCTTAGCTACCTCTCAAAGACTTTGGAACACTACAGACCTCGCTGTAGCTCCGGGTGCAACTCTGGATGTACAAATCAAAATAACTGAGGATGCGAGACTGGTTCAGACTGGTGACTATAAAGATACGGTTACTTTCTCAATTGCTACTAAACAATAGTTTCTCGTGATGTCACAAAAAGTATTAGCTGATCAATCCCCTTTCCTGTAGGAAAGGGGATTTTTTTATGATTTCTTTCACGACTTGGTAGGTTAGCGATCAAAAATAGGGCTGAAAGCCAGTATTTGCGTTAACATTGGGGTTTTGCCCCAAAGCTGAAACCCTTATAGAGCGTCAGGTTCCCAAAACATCCTTCCAAGTCGTGTTCTTTTCCAATATATAGAGAAAGTTGAGAGCAGAGAAGCTAAATCAATATCAGGGTATTCCCCGATATACGCAGAGATGTATTCGCGATAAATTAAATACATCGAAGGACAAAGAGAGAAAGGGGAAAGACAAACCCCACAACGATTGGATGGCTTCGAGAACGACAAAAGAGGATAGGCAAAGCTATCCATTCCAATAAGGTTTTTCTAAAAAAGAGAGGGAGAGTTAAGATTATGTTACACACTACACTTCGTCAATTCGGTCTTGTTTCTGGACGTGCAATTCTTGCGATCGGTTTGACAATGGGGGCAATGACAGCTTGGACTTCTGCTGCAAAGGCTTCTGAAACCAACGCTGGCGATATAACTGTAACTAACCCATTAGTTCAATCAGTTATCTACCATCCACCTCTTTCTGCATTAACGCCAACTTTTGCGAATGGGAAGTTTACTGATGTGGGTGCGGGGACATTGACGGTGATTTCAAATGATGCTGCAGGTTACTCTATCTCTGCTACATCTGGTAATGGTGCTGAAGCTGGAAAGCTAAGAAAGGGTGATACAGGTGGTTCAGCAATTGCCTATCAGTTGCAGCTTTCTCATGCTAGCTTGACAGGATCTGATGGCTATAAATCCTTAGCTACCTCTCAAAGACTTTGGAACACTACAGACCTCGCTGTAGCTCCGGGTGCAACTCTGGATGTACAAATCAAAATAACTGAGGATGCGAGACTGGTTCAAACTGGCGACTATAAAGATACGGTTACTTTCTCAATTGCTACTAAACAATAATTTCCTCTGATGCCACTTGGGAAGATGCCTTTTCACACCTGTTTTGAACAATCGAGTATAGGGGACGCAAAGCGTCCCCTATACTATTACTAGTTGCATTGCAATTAGCCTTGGTTTATGTTTAAACAGTTCTCAGTCATCTACATCTTCTTTGCGGGGCTCTTTTACTTACAAGCCTTTCCAGCAATTGCGGATAATTCTATAAGCTTCAACTCCTCCGCCATCTCTCCACCAATCGCCCTAACACCAAATACTGCCTTGCCTAATACGATTATTGGTGCATTGACTGTAAAGTCAGATAGTGTAAATGGTTTCACGATAAGTGCTGAGTCTACAAATGGAGGTGCGCTCAAACGCAGCTCTGGTGAAGCGATTGCCTACACCTTAACCTATAATGGAATAGATCAAGGTCAACTAACGGCAAAGAAAGTAGTCGAAAATGTCAGTAACTTAATCACCGACTGTGCTAGTCAAAACGGGTGTAATCGTCAAATTCAAATAGCCATTAGCCAGACTGCAATATCCGCCAAACCTGCAGGCAGCTACTCCGATCTATTGCTCTTTACACTTGTTACTAAATAGATAGATCAATCCTAACAATTCTCAAATATTTTAAATTATAGAGGGGTCATAATTATGAACAAGCGATCGCTAGCAGTTATCTTGCCACTCATACTTGGAGCAAATCTAGTCTCAGCAATTCCTTCTTCGGCTCAGGTAGAATCTACTTTCCTGTTTACTCCAATGTTGTCAACTTTTTCGCCTTCGGGACAAAAAGCCACCCAATCTTTTTTAGTGACAAATACGGGCAAGAAAGCTACAGCCATTCAAATTCGGATGGCAAAGCGTCAGATGGATGTGGACGGCAAGGAGACTAATACTGCTGCCGATGATGACTTCATTCTCTACCCGCCGCAAATGTTAGTCAAACCGGGAGAACGTCAAACTGTTCGCGTAACTTGGGTCGGTAATGCCACTCCCCCGCAAGAACTTTCCTATCGCATCATTGCTGAACAACTTCCCGTTGACTTGACAGAAATTCGCCAAACCCAAGGTGCTACGTCAGTTACGATTAAGGTTTTATTTCAATACATAGGTTCGGTCTATATTGTGCCGCCCAATGTCTCACCAAATGTTTCTCTAGAGAGTGCCATCTGTCAGCCCGAAACCGATAAAACTGGGAAAAATACTAATAGATTAGTGTTAACTTTTGCAAATCAGGGCACAGCCCATACGCTGCTAACAAACCTAAGGCTCAATCTCGCCCCTGTTGGGAAAGAAGCCAACCTCATCAAGCTAGAAGCAAAACAACTCGCAGGTGTCAATGGTGAGAATCTGCTCGCAGGTAGCAAACGCCGTTTCTCGTTACCCTGTCCCGCAGGATTACCCAATGAGAAGCTCACTGCCACATTTGAGTACGATCGCGGCAATTAATCCCTCTAGCCCTCTCCATCTTGTTTTCTATGGTTGTCATTGCATTCCGAAACTTTTATACTTCACTAGACTTATCACGATCGCAAAGTATAGATCCCATAAATCATGAAGTGTCGAGCGATCGAATTTAGTTGTCTATACTTTGCTATATGTCTTCCTACACTTCTAGCTGCAGACTATACCCTTGCCCAGCCTCCACAACCTACTAGCCCACAACCCACTAACCCCAAAACTCAGTCCCCACAACCCGCGAACCCATCCACCGATGATGAAACCTTTCAGCGCGTGTTTGGGCATCCTCGTTCCAATACTGGCAAACAAACTCTGAGCGTTCCCCTCGTCATTGACGATCGCGAACAAGCAACAGTTCTTACCACCTTTGTCCCCGGTCAACCACAGCAGACTCGCTTACAGACAAAACCTCTCCTGCAAATTCTTACGCCGATTTTACGTCCCGATGTGCTGACTAACCTGCAAGCAGCGATCGGTAATGCTGAGGACTGCTCCGTTGATGTCTTGTCAAAAAATGGTATAGAAGCAAACTTTGACGAACGCCGTCTTGCGGTGTTTTTGCAGATCAGTCCTGCCGTCCGTGCTGTCAATGTTTTGGGCGATCGCTCTAGTCTACCTCCCGAAGCCAAAGAAGCTCTACCCGTCAGTGCGTTGAGTGGTTATGTGAACATCTTTGCCAGCGATCGCTTGACATTGACAAGCAATCAATCTCAGGGACTTCAGCGACTGCCTCTATTTTTAGGCTTTGATGGGGCGATCAATCTCAATAACTGGGTATTAGAAGGGAACTGGTCATATATAGAATCAGGACAGCCGGAATTGGTACGTGGCGATATGCGGATCGTGCGTGACGATCCTGTGAATGCAGTGCGCTATCTGGCAGGGGATTATAGCTTTCCGACGACAGGCTTTCAAAATGCGATCGCCGTAGGTGGAATTGCGATGGCGCGAAACTTCTCATTGCAACCCTATTCCATCATTCGTCCGATCAACAACTTTGAGTTTTTCTTAGAGCGTCCTTCCAAGGTGGAAGTCTATGCCAATGGTCGCCTTGCCCAAACCCTACTCTTACCCGCAGGACAACAGGATTTACGTCAACTACCCCTCACCACAGGCATTAATGACATTCAGTTAATCGTGACGGACGATCGCGGGCAAGAACAACGCATCAACTTTAGTTCTGCCGTTGCCTCCAATCTTCTCGCTCCTGACGTACAACAGTTTGCCTATAGTTTTGGGTTTCCCTCTAAAGCGATCGGAGGTGGACGTAATTACGACTGGTCAAAACCACTTCTCTCTTTAGCGCACCGCTGGGGAGTAAGTGAAGTGCTAACCTTAGGCGGCTATGCTCAAGCCAGCAACAATCAGCAACTTGTGGGCATCGAAGGCATTTTCGCTACCACTTTTGGAAACCTTGCATGGAATCTCGCCTTTAGCAATGATCAAACTGTGGGGCAAGACTTTGCATGGCGGCTGGGTTATGATTTTTTTAATGCGAGCGATACCGATCGCTCCTTTGGGTTCAATTTGGAACAGCGCGGCGCTAGATTTATTACGTTTGGTAATGATGGAGTCCCTCGGAATAGTACTGCCTTAGATCTATCCGCCTTTTACCACCAAAGGCTATTTAGTGATATTAGTGCAGGACTCAGCGCTCAATACCGTTTTGGTCGCGATACACCTGATTCCTACCGAATCGCGTTAGATTTATCTAAAACCTTTACAAATGGGATATCCCTCAATCTATCCCTATCCCAAAGCCGTGACACCAATGGGGTCAACGAACAGCGTGCTTTTTTGGGTATGCAAATCAATCTAGCTCAAGGTTCTCAATCCCTCCAATCAAGTGCCGAGGTTCGCAATACAGGGAGTCCGACACAACAGGTGTCGTGGAGTTTCCGCGATCCGCAGGTGAGTGAGTCTATTAACGGATCGCTGGGAATTATCACAAGTCAGGCAGGCTATCGTCTCAATAGCGACCTCACCTATACAGGTTATCGTGGCATTGTGAATTTCACGCCTGATATTCTGTTTGCTTCCAATAATACGCAAGCCAACGCACAAATTAGCTTGAGAACGGCGATCGCCTTTGCTGATGGGAATTGGGCTTTCTCTCGTCCAATTAGCGATAGTTTTGCGATCGTCGTTCCTCAAAAAGGCTTGGCGGGACAGGTAGTGGGCGTGAATCCTGATGGGCAGGGTTCATATCTCAGCCGTGCCGATGAATTTGGGGCTGCGGTCGTGCCAAATCTCTCTTCTTACAGTGTCTCGCGCCTATTGATCGAAGCACCAAACGCTCCTACAGGTGTGGATATTGGCAATCCCCTTTATTACACGTTACCTACCTATAAAAGCGGTACGGTGATTCGAGTTGGTACAGATACCACCGTATTTATTCGCGGTATTTTGCTCGATGCCAAAGGTCAGGCACTCGCCCTACAATCGGGTGAAGTTAGTTCCCTTTCCGATCCAGAGTGGCAGCCTGTAACCCTATTTACCAACCGAGTCGGAAAATTTGCCTTGACTGGGTTCAAACCTGGTCGCTATCAATTGCGTCTTTATAGTGAATCATCCACAATGATTCCGTTTGAAATTCCTGAAGGAACGACTGGTTTGTATGACTTAGGAACTTTGCGATCGCCTATAAACCCTAAACCCTAAACATGAAGAATTGATTTGGTCAACGTATCTTTTAGAAAAGAATATGTTAATTCCTAATGAAAAGATCAGTCTTCATTGAGATCGATCAATCCGATCCGAATAGCATGGCGAACTAAGCCTGCCAGTTCCCGAATATTCAGTCTTTCCATCATCTGACCTCGATGGGTTTCGACCGTTTTTACGCTGATAAATAGCTCGCTAGCAATTTCTTTTGTCGTCATCCCTTTTGCCACCAATTTTAAGATTTCGAGCTGGCGTGGCGTTAAGCGATCCTCTTGGATGGGTATAAAGCTTTCTGGATGCGATTGAGATTTTAAAATTGCTTGCCTATGCAAGCGCGTACTCAGTCTCGTAGCGACGGACTCCAAAAATTCTGCTGCTTCAAGACCGATGTGGAGCACCTTTGCAATCTCACTTGTTTTCTTTCCATCTTCAATAAGTTGAAGAATCTTAGTTTGCAGTGGTGATAAAAAGAGCTTTTCAGGGTTCGCTCCATTCAGCTCTGAGGGAGGTGAAACGTTCGCAGATGCATTGGTATAATGCGAGGAAACTACGGCTGTTCTACTAAGGCGTGTAGCGATCGCTTCCAATAGCTCATCTATATGAACAGGTTTCGTGAGATAATCATCTGCACCACAAGCCATGCCCTGACGAAGGCTTTTCATGTCTGCCAATGCTGTTAAAAAAATAAACGGAATTGCCTCTAACTGCGGATCTTGATGCAGGTATTTCAACACATCGTAACCATTTAACTCCGGCATATCGACGTCACAAAGAATGAGGTCGGGCTGAAACTCTTTCGCTATCTGCAAACCAATCTTGCCATTGCTGGCGCCCGCAGTTTCAAATCCATTGCTATCTAGTATATCGAGGAGATTCTCTCTGATTTCCTCTACGTCTTCAATAACTAAAATTCTTTTCTTATTCATAAGATAACCTCTTTATGAGAGTTAAGAAGCCAAGTCAAGAAAAGGTTTTTAAGCATGTTACGTTACGATAGCAGAATGAATATAAAGTTTTCCTAATATCTAGTTAATATTAGGTACGTTTCCTCTTAGAGAATTTAAGAATGAGCTATTCATAGTAACAAATTGAATTCAAGAACTGGCACTTGAATAACCCTAAATATTGAGAAGAAAGTAATATTGAACAACAGAATTAGTGAATAAATTATGGCATTTGATTATGACCTGTTTGTGATTGGTGCGGGGTCGGGCGGTTTAGCTGCTTCTAAGCGAGCTGCTGCCTATGGTGCAAAAGTAGCGATCGCCGAAGCCGACCTAGTTGGGGGAACCTGTGTGATTCGGGGGTGCGTACCCAAAAAGCTGATGGTCTATGCCTCACAGTTTTCGCATCTCTATCACGATGCCGAGGGCTATGGTTGGTCAGCCGTAAAACCAGAATTTGATTGGGCAAAGTTGGTACAGACAATCAATCAGGAAGTGTTACGCCTCAGCAGTCTGCATATTAGTTTCTTAGAAAAGAATCATGTGGAGTTAATCCCCAGTTTTGCCAAGTTCCTCGACGCGCATACTTTAGAGGTGGGCGATCGCAAAGTTACTGCGGAACGTATTCTCATTGCTGTCGGTGGTGAAGCAATCAAGCCCGACCTTGTGGGCATCGAACATGCAGTTACCTCCCGTGAGATGTTTCACCTACCACAGTTTCCTAAACGCTTTGCTGTGATTGGTGGTGGCTATATTGGCGTGGAATTTGCGGGGATTATGAATGGCTTAGGTGCGAAAGTTACCCAAATTATTCGTGACACCCATATTTTGAGAGGCTTCGATCTAGATATTCGCAACAGTATTCAAACAGGAATGACCAACCATGGCATTCATTTCCATACGGGAATCGATGCACCTTCTCTCCAAATTACGAAGGGTGAGGATGGCTTGACGATCGCTTTTTTAGACGGCGACCGCAACCCGCAAAGCCTTACTGTAGATACAGTCCTAGCAGCAACGGGTCGCAAACCTAATCTTGACAAACTGAATTTAGAAGTTGTCGGTGTGGAAATTGTAAAGGGTGCGATCGCAGTTAAACCCGATAGCAGCACCAGTCAGCCCCATATCTATGCCGTGGGTGACTGTACCGATCGGATCAATCTCACGCCTGTGGCGATCGCGGAAGGACGCGCCTTTGCGGATACTGTCTTTGGTCATACTCCTCGCCTCATGAGCCATCGGGGTGTTGCTTCCGCTGTTTTCTCGCAGCCAGAGGCAGCAACAGTGGGGTTAACTGAGTCGGAGGCATTGGCACAGTACGGAGATTCCGTTAAAGTTTATCGTTCTCAGTTCCGCCCGATGTTCCACAGCCTCACTGGTGCAGATGAGAAGACCCTAATGAAGTTGGTCGTTGTAGGTGAGGAAGAACGTCTCTTAGGCATTCACATGGTAGGTAAAGACGCTGCAGAAATCATTCAAGGAATGGCGATCGTTCTGAATATGGGAGGTAAGAAAAAAGATCTTGATGCCACAATCGGCATACATCCCTCCGCAGCAGAGGAGTTTGTGACGATGCGATGAGCGCGTTAAATTTTGGGGATGGCGGGATCGATGCAGAGACCTATGCAGAAAACTATTGTTCCATCCAAGTAGAGCGCCAAGCTTGCTCAGCCTCGGCAACGATTTTTGCCTGTCGTTTTTTCTCCAATTCGCTATGGAGTTGATGCCATTTTGCTGATAGTACGCGCAGTTCGCCACGATGGGACATCACATCGCGACTGGTAAACTCTACTTCCGACGGCCGCAAGTGAATTTTTTTGCTTTCTTCAGATTTAGTCGCTTCGGAATCGCTCTCTTTTAAAATATTTGCCTTTACAAGCAACTGATTTGCCGTATGGGAAACTTCTAAAAAAGCAGAGGTCAAAGCCCGATCGACCATTTCTTGGTCAGTCAGACTCGATGGATCGGACTGACCGAGGACTTGGTTGACATTTTCAACGGCGGATTTGGCAAGTATTTGTAGATCTTTCTGTAGCTTTTGGCGATCGCTCAGAGACAAGGACAAAAAAGCCTCTGGGCGATCGTGCGTACAAAGCTGAAAGACTGACAGAATCAATTGCTGCTGCACCGTTTGAGCCAAAGCTTGGGTATATTCGAGAAAAACAGACGCAAGCTTTGTCTTTACCTTTGCGATCGCTATCTCAATCTCCTCAATTTCTTGCTCAATTTGCCGCAGCATAGCTTCATTCTTCTTTTAGAGTTGGCTGTTATGTTCTATGAATTCTCTTCCGTTTCTTTCTGTGAATCTTCACCCACAACAAATCTAACAAACCTTCTGACTTTGATGTTCTCATTGAGTCTTGCGGTTGTCTGTTTGACCAGTTCGTCAACGGTAATCGTCTGCTCCTTGATGAAAGGCTGATCTAACAGGCTCAATTCTTTCAAGCGCTTATCAATTCTTCCCTGCACGATCTTGTCGCGAATTGCGGCGGGCTTGCTGGCAAGGTCATCTTTCCCAGCTTCGATCGCTCTTTCCTTCTCAACAAATTCAGCAGGAACATCGGCTGTACTTACATATTCGACATTGGGGCAAGCAGCAATTTGCTTGGCCACGTTATCGGCAAGTTCCTTGAGTTCTTCGCGGCGGGCAACAAAATCTGTTTCGCAGTTAATCTCTACGAGCACACCGATGCGGCTACCAAAGTGAATATAGCTATGTACGATGCCCTCAGTGGCTGCACGGCTAGCTTTTTTGACTGCTGATGCTAATCCTTTTTGTCTAAGATACTCAGTGGCTTTGGTTGCATCACCGTCTGATTCTTGCAAAGCTTTTTTACAATCTTTAATGCCAGCCCCAGTTCTGGCGCGTAATTCTTGTACTTGTTGGGTCGTTATTTCTGCCATAGTAATTTTTTGCTTATCTTGATAGATTTAGTATACGAATTTGGATGAATCGGCAAATCAAAGCGAATCAGCTAATTGCGTAGAATGTTTGCAGTAGTCCATTCTAACTTCATTTTGTAACTGTTTGTAACACAGTCTCTAGTTGGTCATGGGCGATGGTTATGAAGAGTAGCTCTCAGCCCTCATCATTCAGTTTTTGCTGATATCGCGATCGGGCATGATTTGTAAGCAATTTTTTTCTGTCTAAAAGCGTCGGCGCAATTTATCGGCGCAATTTATAAGCTGCCCCTATTCCCCTATCTAAGCGTCTAAAATCATGTTTAAAGTTAATCAGCCCGCTTCTTGGCTATTTACAGGGGCAACAACCATTAGCATCCTATTTTCAACGACTGTACCCCTTGGTGCTATCCAAGCCCAAAGTAATGGGGTGAATCAAACAGAGATTTTAAACGCCCACAATCTTTATCGCAGGGATCTGAACTTACCAGCATTGACTTGGTCAGACGATCTCGCCAAATCAGCACAGCAATGGGCAGATCGGTTAGCCGCAACGAATCGTTTTGAACATAGTGGCACGAACAATGGTGAAAATATCTGGAAAGGCAGTGCTAAATGGTTTAGCCAATCCCAGATGGTAGGAAGTTGGGGCATCGAGAAACAAAATTTTGTTCTTGGGATTTTCCCAGATATTTCAAAGACGGGGCAATGGTCTGATGTCGGTCATTACTCTCAAATTATCTGGAGAAACACAACCGAGGTAGGATGTGGCTTAGCCACTGATGGCATCAATGATATTTTTGTTTGTCAGTACAATCCACCAGGAAATTATCAAGGAGAAAAGGTTTATTAAAAAGGTTTATTAAATTAGGATCGCGAACTAAATTACCTGCAATTCTAATGATTTAGAGTCATTATTTAGAATGCCCATTATTTCTAAAGAACAGCACCTTAATAAATGCACGATCCTTAGATCTATCGAGTAAATCTGGCTCTACCCTTCAAAAAGTAAATTAAATTTGCACATAGCTAGCTAAATTGGTTATTATAGGTAGCTGTCATAAATTGAACACCGCACTTCCCAACATAAAATCCCAATGGCTAAAAAGAGCATGATTGAGCGCGAGAAAAAGCGCGAAAAGCTAGTAGAAAAGTATGCTGAAAAGCGTGATGCTATTAAAGATCAACTCGCTGACGCTTCTTTGACACAGCAACAAAGAGTCAACCTACACCGCCAACTGCAACAATTTCCTCGTAACGCATGCCCCACCAGACTGCGCAATCGCTGTTGGTTGACAGGCAGATCTCGCGGTTATTACAGTGACTTTGGTCTATCGCGCCACGTTTTCCGTGAAATGGCTCACGAAGGTTTGTTACCCGGTGTAACCAAATCTAGCTGGTAGAAAGGTTCTTAGTTCCTTAGTTTCGCTGTAAAGAGGTAATTGATCGATTGCCTCTATTTTTTGGCATCTATGCAGTGGAAAATTCCCGTGCATTCATGAAAAGCTTTGTAGAATCAGCGAATAATGGATAATCAAATGGGTTCACCTTTTCCCGTTTTTAATCATCTTGGTAGTCATTCTATTGCGATGAATGAGGAAATGATTTATACCATTTTTGATTTTTTGGAGATTTTTACATAGTTGGGACTTCGATCAAATTGAGTAATTTAAAGGGAAAGCCTTTGCGTCTTTAGGTTTGATGTGAACTACTTGCTGAGGTTGCAATTGCAATTCATCAAAGCGATCGCGACTGAGGTGAGCGGTAAGAACCTGTCCGTCGTCCATCACCAATTCTACCTGAACCTCCCAGCCTAAATGGATGAGGCGATCGATTCGCGCAGGCATGGTTGTATCGTTGGGAACGGTTTCAATCAAGATATCCCTAGGGCGAATGAATACGTGATCTTGATTGGAATTGTTGTTGCTATTGGCAGCAATTTTGTTGTGGGCGGGAACGATGTTTACAGGGCCAATAAAGCTCATTACAAAGGATGTGGCAGGGTTGTCATAAACATCGGCTGGGCTACCAATCTGTTCGATTTTGCCTTTATTCATCACCACAATCTCGTCAGAAACTTCCATCGCTTCTTCTTGGTCGTGGGTAACGAATACACTAGTGACATGCACTTCGTCATGCAAGCGGCGCAACCAAGCCCGCAATTCTTTGCGAACTTGAGCATCTAACGCACCAAAGGGTTCATCCAACAAGAGTACCTGTGGTTCTACTGCCAAGGCTCGGGCTAGAGCTACCCTTTGCCGTTGACCGCCAGAAAGCTGGGAAGGATAGCGATTGCCTAGACCTTTTAATTGCACTAGTTCTAGCAATTCATCGACTCTTGCCTGCGTTTTTTGCTTGGGATTTTTGCGAATTTCTAGCCCAAAAGCAATATTTTGACGCACGCTCATGTGCTTAAACAGGGCATAGTGCTGAAACACAAACCCAATATTGCGATCGCGTGGGTCTTGAGAGGTAAAATCTTTTCCCGTAATAAAAATCTTGCCCCGATCGGGGGTTTCAAGGCCTGCAATTAGCCTGAGTAATGTGGACTTACCCGACCCTGAAGGGCCTAAAAGTGCCGTTAGCGAACCATTCTTGACCTCAAGGTTAATATTATCTAATGCCTGAAAGTCGCCAAATTGTTTTGATACATTTTCAACTAGAATGCCCACGCCACCACTCTACACATATTTTAATTGAGTTAAATTTGAGTTAATTAATAGATTTGCCAATTTAATTAACGGTAATGTATTTACTCTTTTACAAATGCGATCATATAGCATTCAGGCGATCGAGCATTCAGAAAATGAGGACTAAAGCGATCGAAACCGAATAGATCTCTAAGCAAACGAGAAATTCAGAGTTTTGTGAGATACGCTAGTTCTTATAACTTTAATTATTATGAAACCAACGCTTTTCATTCCTTTAGCAATCTTTACACTCACCTTAGCTTTGCTAGCTTGGGGGTACTATCGTTCCCGTCAATTTGGCAAGCTAGGAATTTTATCTTGGTTACAACTCGTTTTTTTAATGTCACCTTGGGTGATTTACTTTGGCTTAATTTTATCGGGTGTATTTTTGAGTTTTGCGGCACTGTTGTTTTTACTGGTGTCATCAACGGTGGGATATGTGATTTTAGGCAATCAGGTGCGAAAAACAGCCCTGAATGGAAAGTCCCAGACCGATCGCCCGTCCAATAAGCCAGAAAATCTTGCTGCCATTTCTGAAACGCAAGCCCCAGAGATCTTGCCACCCCAGGTGGGTATGCAGACTGAAAAGCTGAAGTTACAACAAGCCTCAAAGTTTAAACCGATCCCAGCCAACGATCTAAAATTAATTCAAGGCATTTTTGGGATTGAGACATTTTACGCAACGGAAACAATTCCCTATCAAGAGGGTGTAATTTTTAGAGGAAATTTGCGTGGTGATGCTGAAGAAGTGCATCAACGTCTATCGAAATCCTTAAGCGATCGCGTCGGCGATCGTTACAACCTATTTTTGGTCGAAGGTCAAGAAAAACGACCTGTGGTGATTGTGCTTCCCCATAGCCTTAACTTGGTGGATGAAGGCATTCCGCAAAAGGTGCTGGTCGGTATTTTGGTGCTTGCCAATGCCTACACGGCTTTATCGCTGAGCGGACAAATTGCAGGGGTAGATTTGTCGCAACATCCCGAACAGTTTTTTACGGCTATTCCTTTTAGTGTGGGCATTATCTTAATTTTGGTCTGCCGTGAATTGGCAATGCGTTGGATGGCAAAGCGCTATCAGGTCAAAATGAGTTGGCCCTTTTTGCTTCCATCTTCACAGCTCGGTTCGTTTGGGGCATTTAGCCGCATCCAGTCACCGATTCCCAATCGTAAGGCTTTATTTGATATTGCGATCGCCGCTCCCCTTGCCAGCGGACTGTTATCTTTACTGCTTTTAGTCGTGGGTCTAGTTTTAACGGCTCGAGGCTTGGGCGGGGTGGAAATTCCCAGTCAGATTTTTCAAGCTTCAGCACTCGTGGGGTCACTGGCGAAATTGATCCTCGGCAATGCTTTGCATGTCGATCTGATCAGCATTCATCCTTTGGTGCTTTTGGGCTGGCTAGGCTCGGTGATTACAGCACTGAACTTAATGCCAGCGGGACAATTGGATGGCGGCAGAATTGTACAAGCGGTCTATGGGCGTAAAACGGCGGGCTGGACAACAGCTTTAACCTTAATCTTTTTGGCGATCGCTACCTTAATTAATCCCTTAGCGCTTTACTGGGCTGGCATTATTTTGATTCTTTTGCGCGATCTAGAGCGTCCGATGCTGAATGAGATTTCTGATCTGGATAGCGATCGCGATGCCTTAGGTCTGGTTGCCCTGTTTTGGATGCTCTTTACCCTTTTACCCTTGACGCCTGCCGTTGCTGAGCGGCTAGGCATTGGTAGTTAGCCCCCAACCCCAATTCTAGGGGAGCAAGATCTCTTAAAGTCTCTAGAGGTTTAGTGCGGCTAGATCGTTTAACTCAAACATATTGGGTTTGGGTTGACTTATGCCCTCAGGAAGATGAAGTTAAGTGAAGGGTTTGTTACATTAGTTAACATAGAATTCAAACCAAACAGCCATGACCCAGCGCACCGTAATCAAAGACGACCGAGGACTTTTAAACAACTTCGCTTACGAACCACCTGTTTATATTGATGAAGAGTCCCGCTTTGGCTTTACGGAGTTCGCAGAAAAGTGGAATGGTCGGTTTGCGATGATTGGATTTGTGTTGTTGTTAGCGATCGAATACGGTACAGACCAAGGATTTATCAGCTTGCTAACCTCAGCCAATTAAGTTTCCGTACTAGCGTTTCTAGCCAAATTTCTCCAAATAAATCTTCTGAGGAGCCGTGACAGGCTCCTTTTTTTTGGAAGTAGAAGCAATGGAATGTTATACCAATTTAATTGGTGAAAGCAACAGATAGGAAATGCAAGACACTGTAATTCTTAACGACATGCAAGATCTGTTCTTTGATGCCGTTAATCATCGCTATGCGCTGATGTAATTTGGTTGGCATAGAGAGCGTCATCTATGTGAGTATCAAAAATGGTAAGGTTCTCATTGAGTATGATGGAATAGAGAATGGAATTACTCAGAAATTAGTACAAAAGGGTATTCCCGAACAAGATTTTGTGCTTGCATTTCTGCCAGAATTTCAAACTGTTTGCTTGAAATATCGCGATTTTCAAGAAAGTATGGACACAAGGTAGAATCAGAGAAAAGAGGAAAAATGGGAGTCGCATATTCAGAAGACCTGAGAAAATGCATCATCAAAGCACATTAAGAAGGGCAACAATCCGTAAGAAAACTAGCACAACGGTTTCAGGTGGGCAAAAGTTTTGTAAGTCAGTTGATTCAACAATTGAGGAAAGAGTACCAGAAAACAACTTGGGAGCTCGATCCTGCTCAGATGGTATTTTTAGACGGATCGGGTGTTCATTTAGGAATGACAAGACTATTTGGTCGAGCATTGTCAGGAGAAAGGGCACATGGGAGCAGACCCAAAAATCGAAGCAAAAACATCACGATGATTAGTGCTATATCTGTGAAAGAAGTATTAGCAACACTGACCTATGAAGGTGGGACAGATATATTTGCCTTCATGACCTTTATTACCCAAATGCTTGTGCCAGTGTTATGGGTAGGAGCAATCCTCTTGATGGATAATCTCAATGTTCATCTAGATCGACAAGTCAAAGCAGCGGTAGAAGCCGCAGGAGCAAAAGTGATATTTTTACCTAAATATTCGCCAGATTTATCGCCAATTGAACTCTTATGGTCAAAAATCAAAGAGTTTCGTAAACCTCGTACCCGTGAGGAATTGGATAACGCGAAGATGCACTTAATACTGTGACGAAGAAGGATATTGTAGGATGGTATTCAGATTGTGATGCTAAGACGGTTCTCCTATAAATCCGTCCTCGTTAACATGAAAACTGCGATATTTACCCTAAAATTAAGGTGTAACGCTGCACTAGACTTCTTTTCTAAAGTGACTGAATTTCGGGGAGCAGAGGTCAAAGCTGTTGCCTATGGTGAAGATGTAATTATTTCTGAATGGTTCGTTGACTATACCCATGCAGAATGGGGTAAGGTCACCCACGATCAAGTCTCTGTACAGCGATGGAAAGACGGGAAAGTAGTTCACGAACGCTTCTATTACGGCGCATAGCTTGACTGCTCTTGCAAAATTCACAGGACAGGCATCCAGCCTGCCCTCTCACTGAACTTTGAGCTTCTCAATAGGTCTAATCGTCCCCCCTCATATGAATTTCATATGAATTCGCCATAACCTATTGACCCGACAATGAAAGAGAATGAGTTCTATGGGGACTACTGCTTCTGATTACCCAAAAAGTATTGGGCAGTTACAGGGGCACTGTCCCCATAGGAATGCTATATGTGGCACGAACTAAGTTAGTTCGCTTTTAGCATTGCTTTTGGCTTAGGCTGCGGTGTTACGCTTGGCTGGGTAGGAGCAGGCTGGCTCTTGAGCACATATTCAAAAGCAGAACGAGACGGCACAAACTCAAAGCGATCGGCTTCAGGATTGGGCTTGTTATCCTTCGTCACCATAGAATCTAGCACCTGAAAAAGGGAAGTTACCTGAATCTTGGTGTCTTTGGCGACATCAGGTTGTTGTTGACGCGCGCGATCGATCAAGCCTTGTAGATCTTTTTGGTCAAAGAAAAACGGTACGACTTGTTTGCCATTTTGTTCGAGGGTTAAAAGACCTTGTCCATTTCCTTGAGCACCCGTAGCATAGAAAACAGGCACATTAGGGATTTGATCGGCGGGCTTACCTTGAGCGCTTAAGAGATTTCTAGCAGAATCAATGCTTGCCTTAGAGGGAACAAATTGGAAAGCTACCTTTTTGCCTTTATTTTGTTCAGCCAGCTTAATGGCTTGGAACATAGAACCTGTACTAATTTTTGCCTTGCCACCCACACTTGGATTTGAAGCTTTAAGTTGATTCAGCATTGCCTGAGCATCATCAGGACTGAGAAAAAATAGCATCAACTGGTCTGGATCTTCGGGCTTACGTCCTGCTTGTTGGGCCAATGAGCCTAGGAGTGGTGCGCCTTTATCATCGGTAATTGTGAAGATGGGAATACCATTCAGTCGCTCGATCGCCTGAGCCTCAGTCAAAGCATGTGCTTTTAGATTTGCGATCGGACTGATGGCGATCGCCCCTGCTATGCTGACCACTGTAGCGAGCTTTAGCAAAGATTTCATCATGGACATACATCTCCTGTTCATTAATTGCGTTAAAGATACACGAATCGATTCGGTTTGTGAATTTAATTTAGGGTAGGCTTTGGTTTCCCTTAGACAAGCTCAGGTTAATGCGCTCAACCTAAATCTGCTGGGGCTTCGATGGCAAGCGCTCAGCTAGTCGAAGCATATTATCAAATACAGCTCATTTTGGATTTTTAGGTGAGGCAAGTTATTTCCCTAGCAAAAAATCAGTTTGTTTTCAAAATGGTCTTTTGATGCTTTCACCTTTTACGTTGTTTAAGTCAGGTTGGCTGTGCTTTACCCCTCTAGCCCTATCACTAACTTGTCTTGACTTCACGATAATAATTATAGTTCCTGATTTTAGACTTTGAATTTCTGGCAGGGAGATTATGGAGAATAGTTCTATGAATGAAGATTTTCTAAGTTTCGATCGGATTTTTGACGAACTTAATTACAGGCAGGCTCAGCGCACCCTGCGCGATCTCGTGCAAAATCTCGACCTTACTGCTAGAGAGCGACAAGGCCTTGAACCCGAGCTAGAAGAACTTCAGCAAATGCTAGATAAGCTAGAAAAGCAGGTTGTGCAAATTGCTGTATTTGGCATGGTGGGGCGGGGGAAATCCTCAGTGCTGAATGCGCTAATGGGCGATCGCGTCTTTGAGGCAGGGCCCATTCATGGGGTAACGCGTACCAGCCAAAGGGCAGACTGGCAACTTTCGAGGGAATCTCTGACCAGCGATCGCGATCGCGAAATTTTGCGGGCATCTCTTAACGGTTCTGGGGAAACCCGCATCGAACTGATCGACACCCCCGGCATCGATGAGGTTGACGGCAATACCCGTGCAGAGTTGGCACAGCAAGTAGCACAGCAAGCCGATTTGATTTTATTTGTGGTCGCAGGAGATATGACCAAAGTGGAGTACGAGGCACTCTCTCAACTGCGATCGGCCAGCAAGCCAATGTTGCTGATATTTAACAAAATCGATCAATATCCCCCGCAGGATCGCATGGCGATCTATGCCAAAATTCGAGATGAAAGGGTGCGCCAGATTCTCTCAGCCGATGAAATTGTCATGGCAGCCGCTTCGCCCTTAGTAGCAAAAGCCGTCAAGCAGCCCGATGGCTCCTTTGAAGCGGAATTGGTTGCAGGACAACCCCAAATAGATGATTTAAAGTTGAAAATTTTAGAAGTCCTCGATCGCGAAGGAAAATCGCTGGTGGCACTAAATAGCATGATGTTTGCTGACCTAGTACAAGAACGGGTTGTGCAACGCAAAATGCTGATCCGCGACCAAAAAGCCAATCGTCTGATCTGGAATGCTGTAATTACTCAAGCAGTCGCGATCGCAGTCAACCCAATCACAGTGATAGATGTGATCAGCACAGCGATCATTGATGTGGCAATGATTGTAGCCTTGTCTAAACTTTATGGCATTGATATGACCAATCGCGGTGCGATCGCTTTGATGCAAAAAATTGCGATTTGTATGGGAGGAATTGGGGCAAGCGAGCTGTTGGCAACCTTGGGACTGGGTTCGCTTAAGAGTCTTTTAGGCATTGCAGCGCCAGTGACTGGTGGGCTAACCATGGGAGGCTATATCTCGATCGCGATTACTCAGGCTGCAGTAGCGGGGGTATCTACCTACGCGATCGGCCTAGTAACCAAGGAATATTTAGCCAATGGTGCTTCATGGGGAGCACAAGGGCCCAAAGCTGTGGTTAACCGCATTCTCGAAACCTTGGATGAGGCATCGATTCTGGCGCGGGTGAAGGAAGAACTGCGTGCCAAGTTAGATCTGAGCCGCATGGGGCGATCTCTATAATGCTTGAAATTACAGAAAAGCAAAAGCTATGAATTTGGCAGACTTTGGTCTAGTTCAGGATTTGCAAGATAGTGTCGTACTAGATGTAAGCAGTTGCGATCGTCTTCTGTCCGCCTATAACTGAGAATATCGGCAATCTGATCGAGCAGATCTAACCCCCTGCCGCCAGTTGCCTCTGGATCGACAACTCTAGATAAGTTTGCTAGTTTTTTCTCTAGATCGAAACCAACGCCCAAATCCCAAATTTTAAATTCGATCGATCGATCCGTTATAGAAGCTTCTAGCCAAATGGGGGTCTCAGCAGGCTTACCCTGATGCGCATGACGCACAGCATTGGTAAAGGCCTCGGCAAGAGCCGTTTGACATTTCATCCAGTCCATTTTTGGAATAAAGGGACGGTAAAGTTGGTTAAACCATATTAAAACTTGGGATAACTCGTCGAGGTCAGTTTTAGCTTGGAATTCGATTGTGGTAGACACAGTTTAAGTATCGAGACTAAATAAACTTACAAAACGCACCTTAAAAAAGTACTCAAAAAATTTTGGTAAAACTAACCGACTGCTTACACTTTTGTATTGTATAAGCATTCTCACGCGTTCACTAGGTTCATAGTGGACAAAAATACACTTAGCCGATCGAACGCAAACTATAAAAAGCTTGAGACCTATGCAAAATGTTTGTCGTTGCTGCTATACGTACGATCGCAATTGGCACAATTATTAAAACTTGTGATGCGACCATTTGCTCAAAGTTATGCAGTAAAAAATTATGATTGCTCCGCATAACCATGAAAAAAGTCCTTGTCGCTTAGCCAATTTAGGCTAACGCTCATGGGGCAAACTTTACAGTTTTGACTTGAGCCTTAAAGTGCTATATCCAATATGTTTTGAAATTGGGCTTGTGTAGTAGACTACACACACTCTAAGTACGCGTAGTAATATTGACTGCCTAAGTTGTCTATGACTGCCCTATCGCCTAAGCCCAAAATACCCAAAAAATGCCAATCGGTTCTTGCTCCTCATGGTATTGGCTATCGAATGCGCTTGCTGTCACAACTAACCAGTCGCAGATTTCAAGAGCAACTAGATGCACTTGAAATGGGGCTAACGCCCTTTCATTGGGTAGTTTTATGCTGCCTATGGCAAGAGGATGGATTGGCAACTACAAAAATTGTAGAAAAGCTGCAACAGGTGGGTGGAACCCTTACAGGAGTTCTCGATCGCATGGAAGAGAGAAAATTGATTTATCGCGAACGTGATATTAGCGATCGGCGCATCTGGAGAATTTGGCTCACAGCTACAGGTAAGCAGTTGCAAGAAGTTCTTCCACCCATCGTGTTTCAACTGATCGAAGAAACCACATTGGGAATAACCCAAGATGAGCGAGAACTTTTCTCTAGGTTAGTCGATAAGATGATTGCAAATCTCTCATAAACCAATCTCAAGATTTCCTTAACCCAAACTCATTGCTTCGGAACAGACCTGTTATACCAATTTCTCTTAAATTTGCGACAGATCGATTTTTGGGTTCCGCGCTCCGCGCGGTCTTTTCAAAAAAAGATGCAACGCATCTTTTTTTGAAAATGGTATTACTTCTATTGTTTGGCTAAAAAATAAAGCAGGCATTTAGCCCGCTTTATCGATATCTTGAATAGGAGAATTGCGTAGTTGTCCAATTCTTAGGCGTTAGAACTTTAGTTCTACGGCTTGAACCTTTTCAACTTGTTTCTTCTTGAGCACTAGCATGACTTGCGTCACAATGACGGAAGCAAAGAAAGCCAAGAGCCATTGAATTCGTCTTGGATCTTGCAACACAATTTCACCATCAGCTTGTCCAAATCCACCCACGTTAGGATTTTTGGTTAGAGGTGCACCTGCTTTGACAGAATCGTACTGAGAGACGATTAAGCTAGGTCCAGCAGGAATCTTTTCGACAACAGGGTCTCCAGTTTCAGGCTGAATGGTAACTTCGTAGCCACCATAGATGCCTTCATCTTCATTGGGAGTGATTGGGGAAATCTGCGCAACCGTGCCAGCTACTGACGCCGTATATTCATTGTTGTTGCTCTTTAGCCCTGTAGGATAGATCTGACCGCGACCGCGATTACCACCTGCGTGAACAGCATACTTGAGGAAGTGGATGTTCTTATCAGTAGCAGGATCGGGAGATAGAACAGGGAAAACAATTTCAGAATATTCATCGCCTGAAATCGGACCTACCAACACAATATTTTCTTTGGTGTCACTGTAGGGTTGATAGTAAATATCTTTGGTCTTTTCTTTTAATTCTTCAGGAATGCGATCTTCTGGAGCAATTTTAAATCCTTCTGGCAAGATTAAGACTGCGCCGATATTTAGCCCGCCCTTTGAACCATCGGCCGTAACTTGTTGTTGGCTATGGTCATAGGGAATTTTAATCACTGCTTCAAATACAGTGTCAGGCTTGACAGATTGGGGCAACTCAAGCACTGTCTTCTTTTCAGCTAGATGACAGTTAGCACAGACAATCCGCCCTGTTGCCTCTCTTGGATTTTCAAAGGCTTCTTGGGCAAAGTAGGGATAGGCTTGAACAGGGGATGCTGCCAGCCCATAAAACAGAATGGTTATAGCAGCGATCGCTACGAGCAACGTCTTTTTCATCGATTATGGTTTAAATATCTAAGAAATATATAAGTGCAAAATTATGTAATCAGCGATTAATGGGAAATGAGTAATTAATATCCATCAACTGACCACTGAACGCGAACCAAATCTATGACCACCAAGGTGCTTCGTTGGTGCGGAAATCAGTTTCTTTCCAAGGGATAAACTGTACCTTGTCATCAGAAACTTCAGCATGAACCAATGCCAAAGATAGTGGCGCAGGTCCACGTACTACCTTACCTGTACTGTCATACTGAGAGCCATGACAAGGACACATAAATTTATTTTCTGCTACGTTCCATGGAACAACACAGCCCAAATGCGTACAAACGGCGTTAATTCCGTAAGATGCAATATCTTTGTTGTCAGTCACAACTAAATAGGTTGGATCGCCTTTTAGCCCCTGAGCCAGTACGCGATCGCCAACTTGATGTGTAGCCAAAAATTGGGAGGCAACAACATCATTACCGAGGGCATCTTTGGCTGTTACACCACCACCACTACCACCACTAGAAGGCGGCACAAAATATTGCACTACGGGATACAGTGCCCCTAGTATTGTTACGCCAGCCGCTCCACCAGTTAGAAGATTCATAAACTGGCGACGACCCATGCTAGGCACATCACCTGATACGGAAGCTTGACTCATACCTGAAATTTATCCTTCTTATTTATCTTTCGCTCTTACTGCAATGATTTCCACAGACTTACGATTTGTTACTGGCTGATTGTGATTGGCTTAATAACTTGTAAGCGTGAATATTACATTTTGTATCTTGTTCTGTACCATCATATCTACTATCTCAACCCATCTCGCGATTTGTTTTGCAACGAAATGTTAACTTTGACTGTTTTGTAAATAAGTGTGAATTTCGTACAACACTTTTATGGCTAAGGTGCTGATGGCAAGCGATCGCGACCAATATTATTTTCACGAAAACTTTTGACGCCAGCCCATGGAAACTGAAAAGCTCAAATCTCAAATTTTCATAAATACAATACAAATTTACTGCGCTAATTTTATAAGGAGCTTGCTTTCTGAGGGGTTGATTATTTTTTAGAGATTTTTACATTTTGGGGCTTCTAGGTAAGATGAGAAGTAATCTCTTTAGCTGAATCTGACTGTGCTTTTTAACAAATGTCACTTTGGTAGCTAGGGGATAGTAGCCTTGTTTTTGTGTTGCTTCTCCCTCCCTTGTCTCTCTTTCTTATATGTCACAAAGCCAATCCTCCCAGTTTTCAAAATATCGAATCATTGGTCTGGTTGGCAGAGGTCAGTTTGGCAGAGTTTTGTGTGCCCGTAACCGTGAAACTAAAAATTTAGTTGCCCTTAAGGAATTAGAGCAAAAAAGATTTCCTACGAGTAAATTGTTGCGGGAACTGAGATTTTTGATCAGTTTACAGCATCCTAATATTGTGTCCTGCATGTCACTAGTACATAGCAAGAACTGCCGCTACCTTGTTATGGAATACTGTGCTTCAGGGACATTGAGGGAACTGATCGATCATCATTATCAACTTACCCCCCAGCAGTGCATTGATTTGGTAATCGATATTTTATTGGGATTAGAACATGCCCACAATGCCAAGATTATTCATTGCGATCTTAAGCCTGAGAATGTGTTGTTGACCTTAACAGCTAATGGTTGGCAAGCGAAGCTCTCTGATTTTGGTATTGCCCGACTCAGTCAAGAGATGTCAGAGGAAAATGGGGCAGGCAATACTGGTTCGCCCGGGTATATGGCTCCCGAACGATTTTATGGGCAGTTTTCGATCGCTTCGGATATCTATGCGGTGGGCATCATACTCTATGAGTTGCTGCTAAAAGATCGGCCTTTTACAGGCAAACCTTCCGAATTAATGTCCGCGCACATGAATCAAAGGGTAACCATTCCTGATTTGGTGCCGCGATCGCTGCAAGCAATTATCACAAAAGCACTTCAGAAACTCCCAGCTCGTCGTTACACGACCGCACGTCAGATGCTGGAAGAATTGCAAGCGATCGCCAACTCATCTGAAGTGATAGACCTGAATCTAGAGCCAATTGCCAGACTCAACGATTTACCAACGATCTCCTTAGCTGAACAAGCGGATTTACTCCTATGGCAAAATATGTCCGATCGCGTGGTGGCGATCGCCCATGCATCTCAAGATGGCGAATGGATTTACTATGCCACGGCAAATCAACTACAAAAACAACTCGTAGCCAAGGATTTGAGCTTTTATGAAGAAGAAGAGTTTGTGGCTAAATTTAATCCTGCGATCGCTGCAATCTTCATCTCTAAGCAAATCATCTTTGTCATTACCCAACGCAGCATTCATCGGCAGCTAGAGGGAAAATGGCAGACTATTTATCAAACGAATCAATCTTCAGAAATTCAAAGGGGAGAACTGCAAAGTCAGCAGCAGGTATCACAAAAATTTCTATGGGCGATATCTCCAGAAGCTGATTGGATTGCAGTTGCGATCGACAATTCATTAGAAATTAAGAACCTCAAATATTTGCGATCTGTGAAATTAGGGTTTAACCAGAGAACGATTCACTTTCTTGTCCCCCTTGACCAACATCACCTTGTCGCGATCTCCAATCGCACCGACACCAAAGATAGTCGTCTCATGGTGATCTCCCGCAGGGGAAACCTCATGGAAAAACGCACCCTGCCATCTCTTATTTCTCAAGCGATCGCGGGTCAACCCTCCAACCAATTGCTATTGGTAGAGGCAAAAAATCCTAAAACGATTCTTTTGCTTCAGCTAAAGCCCTACCACATCACACGAATTGTTTTAGCTTACCAACCGATTTTAATTGCATCGACATCTTGGGGCTATGCGATTACAGGAGCTTGCGAAACTGTACCTATGAATGCTTCACTAACAAGCGATCGCGCAAAGATTGGCAAAACTGCGATTATTCTCTTGGACTTTTACGGTCAGAATCTGGGTTGCCTAGAGGTGGAAGGAGAAATTGTGGAGATCGCCGCGATCGGCATCCAATCCCTAGCAATTTCTGTGATTCAAAATCAACGCCATCGGTTATGTTTTATCGATTTAAAAGAATTAGACATCGATCTAATTTTCTGATAGCGATCGCCTCCTCGTTCATACCCGATCTGGATCTTGTTGAATTGGAAGTTCTATCACAAATTCCGTACCTTGTCCTTCCTCGGAAATGTAATACAGTTTGCCACCATGTTTCTCGGTGATAATTTGATAGCTAATGGATAAGCCCAGTCCTGTCCCTTTTCCAACGGGTTTGGTGGTAAAAAACGGATCGAATAATTTGGCATCAAGGGATTTAGGAATTCCCCGACCATTATCTGCAATGCGAATGGCAATGTTACAGTCATCAAGCAGAATGGTTTGAATGCGAATACTCAAAGCCTTTGTCTGCCCATTCTGCCATGTGGGCTGTCCATTCACGAGAGACCACTTACCGCGTGATTGCCCCTCCTCTTCTAAGGCATCGATCGCATTCACCAGAATATTCATAAACACCTGATTGAGCTGACTGGCAAAACATTCGATCGCTGGCAACGCACTATATTCCTTAACGATCAGAATCTCAGGATGTTCGGGAGACGCCTTGATCCGATTTTGCAGAATCATCAAAGTGCTGTCTAGTCCTGCGTGAATATCAACAGGTTTAAAACCCGTTTCATCGGTGCGGGAAAAATGATGCAGCGATCGCACAATGGACTGAATTCGCTCAGCCCCAATTTTGATCGAGGCAATCAGTTTGAGAAAATCTTCTGCCAGAAAATCGACATCAATTTCTTCGGACTTGGCTTTAATTTCGGGTATAGGATCGCTATAGTGTTGACGATATAAATTTAAGAGATCGAGCAAATTTTCGGTATAGCTGTCTGCATGGGCAAGATTACCTGAGATAAAGTTCACGGGATTATTAATTTCATGGGCAATCCCCGCTACAAGTTGACCCAAACTTGACATCTTTTCAGTTTGAATTAACTGAGCCTGTGTATGCTTTAGCGTACTCAGCGCCTTTTCTAATCGTTGCGCTTGCTTTCTCGATTTGATCTCTGAAGACCGTAAAGCCATCTCTGCTGCGAGGCGTTCTGTAATGTCGCGAAAGCTCCAAACTCTTCCCACACAGATACCATCAACCCGTTGAGGCTGTGAGTAACATTCTAGGGTTCTGCCATCCTTAAGTTTAACCCTGTCAAAACTATCCGCATGGATAGGTAGTTGTTTGACTGTTTGGGTAAATACCTGAGGCGCTTCAAGTTGATTGAGCATAAATCTCAAAATCTGACTGTCATTGTGAGAAGTAAGAATGCGTTGGGGAATGTGCCAGAGATCGGCAAATTTTTGATTGCAGATCACGACTTTCCCCTGGTGATCGACGACAAGAATGCCATCAGCACTGGCTTCTAAGGTGGCTCCTAAAAGGGCAAAGCTACGATTGGTTTCGGCTTCGGCTACAACGCGATCGCTGATGTTGGTATAAATGCCTACCGCCCCTATCACGGTTCCTGAATAATCTTTGATCGCATCGGCACGTAACGAGACGGAAATCACATGCCCCATGCGGTTACACATTTCGATTTCATCGCTCCAAGAACCTCCAGCGATCACAGTTTTGAGGATTGCCTCTGCGATCAGCGGATTGGCAAATAGGGTCGGCGGTAGTTCAGAGCTTTTTAGCTCAGCCAAAGAATAGCCAAACAGATCGGAGAATGCCTTGTTAACATAAATTGCCATACCCTTCGTATCGGAAATACATACGGCATCACTGGCACTTTCGAGAGCCGTACCAATTTGCAAAAATGACTGTTCGAGGGCGAGGCGATCGCTAATTTCTGCTTGCAAAGCTGCCTGTTGAGCCGCAAGTTTTTGCTCTAGCTGTGCTTTAGCCCTTAGACAATCCTGATATTGCTCAAAATCTGTCACTCACTACCCCCTATGCTCGTATGAGCTTAGCTTCTCGCTTTCAAGAAATATGGCTAGCTACTCATAGCCGCTCGATCCCCAACGGGAATATATAAACATTGTATCGCTCGCATTTTTGCTTAAATCGTGCAATTTGTGATGAATCTCAGACCCAATCAATCGCTAAAACTCGAAAAAATCAATGCTTGGGGATCTGTTGCCAATTGAAGGGATATTGGTATTACAGTACTTTGGGCTTGCGATCGCGACGAATTTTCAACACTGCCTAAACACAGTCAGCATGTTAAAATTGACCACTAGCGTTGTTAGCCAATAAAGCTCAAAGCATCTCTAGGCTTTTACCTAGCGTTTTTAATCACCCTTAAAATGACTGGGGTATGTGAATTCTCAAGTTGTGATTTGTCAACCAGAATCTCAAGTATGAGTCATCGCCATCAAGCCTGATGTTTCAGAAATTAGGCTCTGGAGTCTTGTATCCCTAAGGTTATATCCATGTGGAATGTCATATCATCCCAGCAATATCCCGTTTTTGGACCAGAGATCAAATGTCCCCACTGCCGCCAAATTATTCCAGCTTTAATTTTGACTGATACCTATCTCTGCCCTCGACATGGAGCGTTTGAAGTCAAACAAGAAACCAAAGACCTTGTCCATCTTCAGTCAGAGCGTCAGTGGCGGCTATGGGATGGTGAATGGTATCGGCAACATACCCACCCTGATGGGATTCGTTTTGAAATTCACGAAACGCTGGACAAGCTTTATACCCAAGGATACCGTGCCACAAAAGTAACGATCGCCCATCGTTATATCAGTTTAGTCAGTCCTTATTTAGAGCGTAGCCCTGTTGACAGCGATATTCAAAGGCTTTATGGATTGCTGGTTGAGTTTAGTCCGCCAGAGCAAGCTGAGCCCCGCTGGGGGGTGGTCAACTTTGAGATGGACAAAGAATTTGGGGCACCACGCGGCTATCCTTACTTTCGTCCCTTTTGAGGATCTTTTTGAGGTTTGCTATCAGCATCCCCTGAACCTTGAAATAGGGGGATGGCATGAAGCGGATCGCTCGTAAAAACGCCAGGTACGTTTAAGGTTGGGCTTTGTGGCGAAGCATTGGGAATTGCGGGGGTAACCGGAATAATCGGCACAAAATTGATTTCTGTTTTATGCAAATTGACATCAGAGGTAGGGTCACTGACTGAGCGATCGAATAAGTTCCCATTGGTAGGGGTTACAGGCTCTCCCTGAAGCGATCGCAGCGTATTGGCATCCCCTTTTCTAGGCTTGACCTGCCCCTCAACATTGGGTAGATCGGCATCGGTTTTTTGCGCCCAAGCAGATTTAGCCCCTATGGCAATATTCCCAAAAGCCGCAGAGAATATGAGCGATATCGGGAATAAATAAGCGAATTTCAGGTGAGCTAACAAATAGCTCTTCCCTCTTGTCTTGTTCAACATAGCGTTTCGATTTGAATCTCTACAACACCATTGTGACATGGAAAACAAATTGCTACTTTAGGGCTTAATATCTGAATTCCATCGAGATTTCTGACTATAGACTAACTTGGGACTAACTTGGGGCTAACTTGGGGCTATTCGACAGTTCGATCTGCTGGGGTGGTTGAGCCCTGCTTGAGGCGATCGATTTCAGCTTTAAACCCAAGTACCACAAGGATATTGGCAAGGGTTAAAAATGCCTCTGCCCCACCATGCAACCAGTCCACATTTGCGAGCGTATCGCCATAGGCTTTTAAGGCATAGATTCCTGCGGGAATTGTGAGGGCAACAAAGACTAACGTGCCATAGAACCCAAACAATGCCAATTTAGGCATACGTTTTGATTTGGTCATGAACCACAGGAAGGCAAGATAGGGGAATAAAGAGAGGGCAAAGATCGTTTCTTTGTTCATAAGATTTCCCGATCGGTTGTCGCTCGGCTGCGCCAGATTTGATAAGCCGCGATCGCCAAGGTGCAATTTCCCACCAGCGTCATCGTCGCTTGAACCGTCACCAGCCATTCTAAGGCAGGCGGATTGTCAAAGAAATGCCAAGTACAAGCACACATGGCACTAACTAAAGCGGGGAGCATGGCAAACGCTAGTCCGCGCCAGATTGCCTGCTGCGTAAGTTTGGCATATTCCCAAATCAACCAAATCGCGATCGTCCATTCCAGCACGCTAGAAATATGAATAATCCATGTGGGAAAAGAAAGTGCATTCATGAATTTATTTTGGCTTTAGATGATACAAACGATGTTTTGGCGATTGGGCAAAATTGAGATTGACAGCTTTGCGATTCGACTGTTCTGTACTATAAGTTTCTGTACTATAAGTTTAAGACGAATTACCTATACTCTACGCCCGATGGATATAAAAACGATCATCCGCGATATCCCCGATTTTCCTCAAGCAGGAATTTTGTTTCGAGATATCACCCCTTTACTGGCACATCCACAAGGACTCACCACAATTATTAAAGGCTTTGCATCTGGATTTGCCGATGCCCAGATCGACTATGTTGTCGGTATGGAATCGCGCGGGTTTATTGTGGGTGCGCCGATGGCACAGCATTTAGGTTGTGGTTTTATCCCCGTACGCAAACCCAATAAGCTACCAGCCGCAGTGCATCAAGTCGAGTATGCCTTGGAGTATGGTACGGACAAGTTAGAGATGCACCAAGATGCTTTTCCATCAGGCAGTAGGGTTTTGATCTTAGATGATGTGATTGCTACGGGTGGTACGGCGGCAGCGGCGGCAAAACTGGTCTCTATGGCAGGCGGATCGCTTGTGGGCTTTGGCTTTATTGTTGAGTTGGACTTTTTAGCAGGTCGTAAGGTTCTGCCTGATGTGCCGATTGTGTCCCTCGTCAATTATTAACCAATTATTAACTTTGAGGGGCTGACTACAAATAGACTCAGCCCCAAGCACTCTGTTTAAGAAAGCGATCGCTCGTTATTCGTTTTTCACCGTCACCATAAAAAACTGTTTTCTAGCGATCGCTTTGCTAAAATTTTGAAACCATTTGCAAAAAAACAATCCTAATATTTTTGATGAGCGCCTCGAACTCATTATCTTTTTTACAAATTATCTCCATCAATCAACAGATCGCACCTTAAACGTAGCGGAGGAAATTCGCCATTCAGAATTTGCCTTTTGGTTATTGCTTATAGTAAAAACGATGATAATGCAGTTAGGTAATTGCTTCGATCGCGTCGCTCTACGAGAAGCCTCGGGAATTTCTATTTTATCGGGATTTATCAGTTGTCGTGTTTATGTATTTCTAGGGCAAATTACAGGCTATTTACGCATGGATATCCGAGAAAGGCTGGAAAAGCATAGGCAATGGTTATTACAATCGGATGGTATTGCTGGAGAAAAGTTTGTTGCCAATGGATGTGACCTAGCTGGAGCAAACCTCAGAGGTGTCAATCTAAAAGATGCTGACCTTGAAGGAGCTAACCTGAGTGGAGCTAATCTTTTTGCCGCCGATCTCAGTGGTGCAAGCCTTGTGCAAGCCAATCTTTCTAATGCGGTACTGATTGGCGCTACCCTTACAAATACCAATCTGACAGAAACAGATCTGACAGAAACGAACTTTAACAGAGCTAACCTTAGCGAAGCTGGTCTTAACGGAGCTAGTCTGTACGGAGCTAACCTTAACAGAGCCAATCTTACCAAAGCTAACTTTACCAAAGCCAATTTGACTGAAGCCAATTTGAGTGAAGCCAATCTCAACAGGGCTATTCTTAGGGGAGCCAATTTGAGCGAAGCCAATCTGAATGAAGCCAATCTGAGCGAAGCTAACCTTTGGCAAGCCAATCTCTTTAATGCAAATCTTAAAGGAGCTAACCTCAAAGGTGCGAATCTGTTTGATGCGAATCTCAATAGAGCCAATCTCTTTGATGCCGATCTCAATAAAGCCAACCTCTTTGATGCCAAGCTCAATAGAGCCAACCTAGAAGGTGTCATACTTATCGGTGCTAACCTTGAGGGCGCAGACCTCACAGGCGCCAATCTCAGCTTTGCCAACCTCAACCAAACGAATCTTACAAGGGCTGACCTCACAGGCGCAATTTTATGTCTTACCACAATGCCCGATGGGCATATTGATAATTCAGGCTGCGATATGAGACAGAAGTAAACAGTTAATAACGAACTCCCATCGCACTGCCACGCATAATATATTTTGGCCCTTCGATATCAATGGAAGTCCCTATTTTTACTTTTTCACTGCCAAAAACTACACCACTATCGGTTATTCGAGCTGGGCCAGATAGAACGATCGTAATATCTCTTTGAGATGTGTCAATGGAACGAGGATCGGGAACTGAGATTGTTGTGCCATCGGTTTTGGCGACAAGTACTTTGGGAATGGAAATTTCTACTTTTTTGATTGTGACCTGTTCGCGTGGCTGATTGCGAATGATAATACTGACTTTATCACCTACTTTTATGACGTTGGCGGGGTCAATAATGCTTAGCCCCTTTACAATCATATCTACTTCTACAGGCTTGCTGTCAGCAGAGAGCATTTGGGCGATAGAGTTGCCGTTATTCCCAGGGAGCAAAAATAAGCCAATTACGGTGATTAAAATTGCCGCGATCGCACCAATATCAAGAATACTAACCTTGCCAAACAGGCGACCTTGCCGATCTAAAATTGCCATCTGTCTAAAAATTTACTGATACGTTAAGAGTAAGTCGGAAAACTACGATTTTCTGAGTCGATAGGATTATAGGTGAAAACTTGTACCTCTGGGGTTTGTGATGATTTCCAAGTCAAGACTCAAGGCTATGTAGTAATTTTGACGCGATCGCGCTGACCCAATTTTCATCCTGCTTGGTATAACTACGCGGTGCGTTTGCACCCAGAACCATTACACCTTTCTCCCCTAATGGCTGCACAATCACGCCTTGCGTGTTTTCGGGCAAATAGTCAAACTCAAACCGCCCCGGATAGATGGACAAACTCACCAAATACACAGGTTTTTGGGTTTTTAGCACGCGTTGCACAATGGTTCCAACATTGAGTTGATTCGCTTTTCCAAGCACGCCTCGACGGCAGATGGTCTTGCCCTCATACCAAACCACAAGCGACTTGGTAACGCTATTTGTGAGCAAGGTGTGAGATGCCCAGGCCAGTTCAGTCTTGACTGCTTCCGATAGGGTTTGGTCCAGCTCAAATCCTTCCTCGCCCACCAACACCACGGATTCGGGTAGTTTGGGCTGGATCTGCTGCCAAAGTAACCCAATTAAAATTAGTAGGGCGCTGAGAATTATGCCTAGGGCATCTGAGCGCGATTGACTGGAGGTGATGGTTGGCGTTAAGAATCTGTTAAACATAAGTCCTAATCCACCAATACAACCAACCACAAGGGGTAAATAACGAATCATGAACTTTTAAGATCTAAAGATGAAGTCGATTTGGAACGGACGAGGTTCCTTGATAGGGTAAGATGCCTGTGAATCAAAGGTGCTTTGGGCGGTACTTTAGGGCGAATTGCTTCCATGAGGTTGGCAGAGTTTCTTCGGTGCTTCACAGAGAAAAAGCGTTTCTATCTCTTTGACAGATAAGGGCTTAGAAAATAAGTAGCCCTGTCCAAATTCACATCCAAGCTGCTGTAGCCATTGCAGTTGTTGAGGTGTTTCAATTCCTTCTGCGACAACATCTAAGCCTAAGTGGTTGCTTAAGGCGATGATCGTACTCACAACTTGATAATTGCGATTTCCTTGCTGCATTTGACTGACAAAAGAATAATCGATCTTTAAATTATCGGCGGGAAAGCGGTGGAGATAATTGAGGGATGAGTATCCAGTGCCAAAGTCATCAATACTGATCTGAATTTTCCTTTCCTTTAACTGAGTTAACAAGTCAATTGTCTTTTTAATATTCTCAATCAGCATGCTCTCAGTAATTTCTAGCGCTATGGCACTTCCCTCTAACCCTGTCTCAGATTGAATGCGATCGATGTCTTCAATGAAACTAGCTTTGCGAAGATCCTGTGCAGAAAGATTAATACTAATCTTGAGCGGGAAATGGCTAGGATACTTGCTTTTCCAGATCGCCATTTGCTGACAAGCCTTTTCAAACATCCAGCTATCGAGCGGTACGATCGATCCATTTTCCTCTGCCGCAGGAATAAATTCTGCTGGAGAGACGAAACCGCGCGTGGGATGTTGCCAACGTACCAAAGCTTCAAAGCCAATGAGGCGATCGCCAACAATATCAACAATTGGCTGATAGTATACGACAAACTCTTCTCGCTCCAGCGCCTTTCGCAGATCGGTTTCAAGCGTGAGCCGATTTACAGCTTGCGTGTGCATTTCGGCGTCAAAAATTTTGTAAGAATTTCTCCCTTGAGCTTTAGCGCGATACATAGCGATATCAGCATCTCGAAGCAAGTCTGAGGCTCTAGTATAATCTGGTGTTCCCAGTACAATTCCAATACTGGTCGTGATAAATATTTCACGCTCGTTGAGCTTAAAGGGAGTCTGAAATTCTTCAAACAGCCGTTCCGCAATCCGCAACGCATCTTGAATGTCTGCGATATCCTCTAGTAAAATGACAAACTCATCCCCCCCCAGTCTAGAAGCCAAGTACCGAGAAGCTAGATCGGTTTCGTTAATCTTGGTTTGGATGGTTTGAGCAATGTCGATCAGCAGGCGATCGCCAACAAGATGCCCCAAACTGTCATTGATCATCTTAAACCCGTCAAGGTCAAGAAATAAAACAGCAAAGGTATAATTTTCCGTTTGATTGGCTTGGATAATCGCACACTCAAGCCGTTCCATTAAAAGCTTGCGGTTGGGCAGATCGGTGAGGGCATCGTATAAAGCATTGTGAATGAGCATTACCGTTCGCTCTTCCACTTGTCTTTCTAGCTCAGTATTGCGGTCTTCTAATAACTCTAATTTTTCTGCTTCTAAGATAGCTTGGCGCTCAAGGGATGTTTGTAATTGGTCGTACTGCTGTTTAATCCGCAACATAGATTGAACCCGAGCCCGTAGTTCAAGCCCATTAACGGGTTTGCTGACAAAGTCATCAGCACCTGCTTGAAGACAGCGGGAGAGGTCTTCTTTAGCAGTTAAGGCTGTGACCATAATAATCGGTACTGCTTGCCACTGGGGCATAGCTTTAATACGTTTACAAACCTCAATGCCATCTATTTCTGGCATCATCACATCCAGCAAGATCGCATCGGGCTGAAATGCATCAAGGGAGGCGATCGCTTCTTTCCCACCCGAGGCATAGTGTAACTGATAGCCACGATTATGTAGGAGAGCCTCAATCACATCAAAGTTCTCAGGCTCATCGTCAATAACTAGAATAGAAAATTGATGCATTGCGATTAACTTACCATTGGCAATGTAATGTGAACGGTTGTCTCTTGGTGATAAATACTTGAAATTGAGAACTCACCACCATAAACTTCTACAATTTTCTTGACAATTTTTAAGCCTAAGCCAACGCCTTGCTGTTCGTAATACTTACGTTCAAATTGCATAAATGCCCCTATTTTAGCGATCTGTTCTTCCGTCATTCCCCGCCCAAGGTCTGAGATCCATAAATGCAATCGATGATGAATGGGTTTACAGGTTACTGTGACAGGCGTGCCTTTTTGAGAAAATTTAAAAGCATTTTCTAGCAACTCTTCGATGATGCGTTGAAAATCTTTAGCCCCCACCAGCACATTGCCATCTTCTAGCTTGAGAACCAAGTCAGGATCTCGACCAAAGCTAGTTGCTTGCAGTTTGGCTATTTTTTCAATTACTGATTGAACAGCTATTTCGTTGCGATCGCGACCAATTGATGTAGGACTATTTATCTTACTCGCAGACATTTCTAACTGTAGGTAGGTCAAAAATCTTTGAATTAGTTTTTCTAGTCTAAATGATGATTGTTGTGCTAATCCTAAAAACTCATGAATTTCTTCGGCTGTCATAGAATCATACTGATCGATCAGTATACCAATGATTCCAGAAATACCATTTAAAGGGGTATTCAGCTCGTGGGGTAGACTATAGACCATGTTGCGTCGCAACTCGTTTAAGCTATTTTGTAGCAGATCGATGGTGTTTGCTTGGAGTTGAGATAACGATTTTATGTTTTCGTACTGCATCTTAATACGTAGCATGGAGCTAACTCTAGCGCGAAGCTCGACGCTATTAACAGGCTTACTAATAAAATCATCAGCACCAACCTTGAGACATCGAGCTAGGTCTTCTTTAGCAGTTAAGGCAGTAACCATGATGATTGGCACTCCTTGCCATTCAGGCATGGCTTTAATTTGCCGACATACTTCCATTCCATCTATTCCCGGCATCATCACATCCAATAGGATGACATCAGGCTGGAATATATCTAGTGACTTTAATGCTTCTTGCCCTCCAGAAGCATAGTGCAACTGATACTCGTTATCTGACAAAAAAGCATCGATTACATCAAAGTTATTGGGTTCATCATCTACAACTAAGATTGAGGGCATGTTCATTTATTCTCATCCTTGACGGCTAAAAGTTGTTGCATCACATTTGCCAATTGTTTGAGCTTAACAGGTTTGGTTAGATATTCATTAGCACCTGCGGCAAGACATTTCTCGCGATCGCCCGGCATGGCTAGGGCGGTCAGGGCAATGATGGGAATATGGGCAAATTGGCGATCGTCGCGAATCTGTTTGATTGCCTCTAGACCATCAAGAACTGGCATTTGAATATCCATTAAAATTAGGTCAGGATGGTTTGCCTTGGTGAGGTCGATCGCTTCCTGTCCGTTTTTTGCTACAACCATACGATACCCTTTTGCGCTCAAATAGCTAGAGAGGGTACTAATATTCGCTTCATTATCTTCTGCCAGCAAAATCAGCGGTAATTTTATAGTTTCCACTGGTTCTTCGGGTTCCTGGAAGGTAAAATTTAGCTCAGGAGCGATATTGTTCGCAGCATCAGAGGATTCTAGCGAAAGTATGTTACAGGGTAAATTAACCGTAAAACGACTTCCCACCCCAACCTCAGTGATCAAGTCTACTGCTCCGCCATGCAGCTCGACGATACGCTTAACGAGGGCGAGACCCAACCCTGTACCTTCATATTTGCGGTTTAAAGCACCATCAATTTGGACGAAGGGCTTAAATAGCTTGTTGAGATTTTCTGGTGCAATACCGATACCTGTATCGGTCACAGCAATCTGAACAAAGTTTTGAAGGGAAGAGGGTTGCGGAGAAACGAGCATTGCTTCTAATGTAATATGCCCACCCTCAGGCGTAAACTTCACAGCATTGTTGAGCAAATTAATCAAAACCTGCCGAATGCGCCGCTCGTCTAGCAATATTGTCGGTAAGTTGGGTTGAATTTTTACCTCAATCTGAAGCTGTTTTTGATAAGCCTGTTGTTTGATAAACGCTAAACTTGCAAGGCAAATCTGTTCGATGGATACGGATGTGCAATGCAATTGCACTTGCTCGGCTTCGATTTTTGCCAGTTCGAGAATGTCATTAATTAATTCGAGTAAATGGCTGCCACTGCGCTCAATGGTTTGCAATGCCAATCGTTGTTTAATCGTGATTTCCCCAAACACTTCTTCCTGTAACCCTTCAGCCATTCCCAAAATTGCGTTAAGGGGCGTACGTAATTCATGGCTCATATTGGCGAGAAATTCATCCTTGAGGCGAGTGGCACGCAGGAGTTCTTCATTAGAGATCGCAAGTTGTTGATTGCTCTCTGTAAGTTTGGTTTCGGCAGCTAATCGTTCCACTAGTTCTTTTTGCAACTGCTGTAAGAGACTTGCCTGCTGAATCGCGATCGCTAACTGATTGGCTATTTGTTGAATAAATTCAATTTCAAATTTTTTCCAATGCCGAGAATCAGAACATTGATGGATACAGAGTAAGCCCCATAGATCTTCTCCGTTAAGCAACGGCACAATGAGATTGGCTCGAATTTGAAACTGTGCCAAAACATCTCGGTGGCAATCAAGCAGTCCCGCATTGTAAATATCATCTACAGCCTGGATTTTGCCCTGCTGATAATGGATGGCGTACTGTTCGCCAAAGCAATGGTCGTGGATCTTAATCGCTAAGACAGAGTCAAACCCTTCAAGCACTGATTCGGCAACAAACTCGCCATCATTAAAATTGGAGTCAGGATGAAATTTAAAGATGCCTACGAGATCGGTATGCATAAATTGACGAATCTCTTGGCAAGCCGTGTCAAAAATCGCAGACAAGTCGAGCGATTGGCGAATCCGTTGGGTAATTTCTCGCAGTAAGGCCTCTCTTTGTGCCTGTTCTTGTAATCTAGTTTCTGTGCGTTTGCGATCGCTAATGTCAAAATTCACACCGATCAACCTAGTGGCAATACCCTGTGGATCCCGATTTACAAGTGCATAGGCCTTAATACACTTGATCGCACCGTTAGGATGGGTGATGCGAAATTCTGTATCATATTCAACCGCGCCCTGTAATACCAGTTTAGTAAAAATTTGAGCATTGGGGCGATCGTCTGGATGCAACCTACTCAACCACACTTCATAGGAGCCATCAAAGCTCGATGGACTCGTTCCATACAATTCGTGCATCTGCTCATTCCAAATGAGCTTATCCAGAACAACATCCCATTCCCAAATGCCAATCTGAGCGGACTTGACGGCTAGTTCCAATCGACTTGATAGACTGCGCATTTGTTCTTCACGTTCTTTAAGTTCGAAAGTGCGTTCGTCTACCTTTGCTTCTAAGGACTGGTTTAGTTGGTTGAGAGCTTGCTCTGACGCTTTAAGATCGGTAATATCTTGAGCTGTACCCAGTACTCGGTTGGGAATACCATTATCGTTTCTGCTAAAAATAACTTCTCGCGATCGCATCCAATGCCAAGAGCCATCTTGATGAAGCATCCGACACTCTGCTGTTAACACTTCACTATCCTGAGCATTTTCCCAAAAGAGCAGATTTTGCATAAACTGCGGTAGATCCTGCGGGTGCAGAATATCGACAAAAAACTCTAAACCTCTTTGGCGAATCTCTTCAGAAATATAGCCTAGTAGATCTAGGGACTGATTGTTAACGTAGAGATATCTACCCGTAATCGGATCGAAAACATATAGCAGTTGTGGTGAATTATTGGCGATCGCATCGACAAAGTGTTTGCTCTCTAACAACTCTGACTCCGCCCGTTGTCGTTGTAACAACTCAGCTTGCACCTGTTGGTAAGCAGTTGCCTGCTGAATCGCGATCGCAAGTTGAGCAGCAAGCTGTTCCAAGAGCGCGATCTCATCTGTTTGCCACTCACGAGGAGAGTGACTTTCCGTTGCATTCACCACTCCCCATAGGGTTTCTTTATACAGGATCGGTACTAAAACTTTTGCCCGAATCTGCAAGTTTTCTAATAGGTTTCGATGGCATTCGCTCATTTCGGTGGTGTAGATATCAGACACAACACGAATTTTGCCATTACGATAGGCATCAATCCAATCTGCAAAGCAAGGATCGTATACTCGCTGCCCAAGGTGAGAGCCATTTCCATCGGTGTTTGATTCGGCTACAACGATTGCGCTCCAATCTGTTTGAAACTGCCAAACAGCAACGCGATCGCATTCTAAAAACGTTCGCACTTCCTCAACGGTGGTATCGAGAATCTCTTGCAAATTGAGTGAAGACCGAATTTGGGAGGAGATTGAGGTAATAAGTCGTTCCCGTACTACTTTTGCTTGTAATGTGGCAGTTCGTTCTGCAACTTGCCTTTCTAGTTCGGTATTTCGACTTTCTAGTAGGTCTATTTTTTCGGTTTCTAGTCGTAAAACTTTATTTTCTAAAACTTCTGCTAACTTGTAAAGTTCTAAGGGGTTAAGTGCCTGCAAAATACTGGTCTGGGTGACAATGCCTAATAGCTCACCTTGAGAACCTGTAACTGCCAACCGACGGATCGATCGCTGCTCCATAATCTGCTGCACGACCCAAAGCGAATCTTCAAGATTTACCGAGAAAATTGGCGTACTCATGACTACCTGAGCCTGACAGGTCTCTAAATCTAGGTTCAAGGCTTGAAATTGAACGATATCGCGCTCAGTCACAATTCCCATTGGAATTTGCAGGGATTCCTGATGCCTACCTACCTGGAATTCTACAATGACGACGGAACTGACACGACGATCGTTCATCAATCGTGCGATCTCTAACATGGCAACATTCGGAACCGCACAAATTACTTCAGAGGTCATGACTTCAGCCACAGTGCGCAAGCGCAGGAGATCGACTGGTCGTGAAGTTTGACGCAAACTCTCATGGGTTAGCAATCCCACTAAGCGATCGCGGTCGTCGAGAACTGGTATATGCCGAATGTGATGCTGCTGGAGTAAATTCACAGCAAAGAAGAGATCGGTAAAGGCAGACTCGCGAAGTGTAATCACCTTTGATGCCATGACATCGCGTATTGCTAAATTGTCTAAAGATCGTTTCTGAGCGCTAAGTCGGACTATATCCCGCTCTGTGAGAATACCTAAAAGTCTCTGGTCTTCGACAATCAATACGCAACTCGATCGCGCCTCAATATGCAAATCTTCTTGTTGACTATTGACGTTTTTGAATGTGGAGCAAACTGTACGAACACCACTCATTTTTGCGATCGCCGCCATCACAGTTGTATCGGGTGCAACTACCAAAGGTTCGCGAACAATCGCAGAAGTAAGTTCATCTTGAGTGTGGGCAGTCACAGGGGTAAACATTTATGATTGCGATCGAGCTTTAATTCACTGTTCTTGAATAATGCCTTCTGTAAAGATAGAAACCGACTGATCTAAGCCATATTATTCTTGATTATCATTTGACCATAGCGATCCTTAATCGTTTATGAGAATTGGATGTTTTTTGATTTGTGCAGGCAAGATACCTACGCTAAAAATTAGTTGTGACCCATTTAGGTCTGCTACATGCGTTGGTAAAATGGAATTCAGGCAAATGCAACGCATACAGAATACAGATTGCTTGACCAAGATATCAACTGCACACAATTTTTATAAATTGCATAGTTAAAACCTCAACTAATTTAGCAAAATCTTCACTTTTAGCAGCCATTACATTGCTATATATGTTCAATTTTACAGCAATTTCTCCATAACATAATTGACGAATGTTTCGCCTCGACAAGCTACCTCTTGCTGATATAAAACGGAAAACCCCATACGTTCAAAGAAGGGCTTTGCAGTAATGCTTACCTCAACAAATAAGCGTTGCAAGTCCAATTCTAAAGCCTTTGCTTCAATTGTCAGATAAATTTGACTTCCTACCCCAGTATAATGCTCCCCATAAATCGGACAGGAGAATAAGATAGAAAAAGCTGCCAGAAA
>NZ_JAZBJZ010000031.1:0-46099 GCF_036349135.1 Tumidithrix elongata BACA0141 | reverse complement strand
AGCATGTGGTGGCAGCGAGCAAGCAGGGGATCATCAATACGCCGAACCAACCTACGTAAATGCGGTTTTCGGTGCTGGTGATCCAGTTGCAGAACTGATCCCACAGACTAGCGCTTTCGCGTCTTTGTACTGCAGTTGTCATCTTGTATAAGTCCTAATGAATGAAGTATTTATCTAGGCTTTCGCCATGGATACTAAGTTAGAAGATTTATTGACTTTTGTAAAGGAGATTTTACAGATCTCTGCCTATCGAGCGATCGCTTCCCGATTTGTCAAGTAGGGTAACTACATCGATTGAGGATGAAGGATGTTTTGTTGTGCCAGTAAAGCTGTGCCATAGGCAGCCTCAGTTTGAATTGCAGGGACGAGGGGAACTGCGAGATGGCGGCGGCGAATATCCGTCCATGCGGCATTCTTGGCACCACCGCCTGCCGTATAAATCTGGGCGATCGGGGATGCACCGAGCGATCGCAACAGTTCGTAACCTCTCGCCTCAATTTTTGCCATGCTTTCCAGCAAGCCATGCAGAAATTCAACGGGATCGTCGGGACGGGGCGTTAGACGGGGGAGTAAATCGGGATCGTAAATCGGAAAGCGTTCTCCCTTGCTAGGCAAGGGGTAATAATCGAGATGGCTGGGTTGTGAGGCGGGAATGCGATCGCTGAATTCTTGCAGTTCGCGATCGCTAAAAAACTGCTTTAAAACTGCCCCACCCGTATTGGAGCCACCACCCACTAACCACAGAATTTCGCGATCGGTATCTAACCTATGGCTGTACAAACCATAACGAGGATCGTCTAAACGCACTTGACTGCAAATCTTGACAACCAACGTCGAACCCAAGGAAGTTACAGCCGCACCCACGGTCGGCACAGAACTGCCCGCACTGGCAAAAAACGCTGCGGTGCTATCGGTTGTACCCGCACAGATCCAACAGTGGGGATGGATGCCAAACTTTTGAGCTAGTTCTGGTTTCAGCCGCGCGATCGCTTTACCAGGGACAAACACTTTGGGTAGTTGGACTTCAATCTGACATCGGTTGAATTCGGATTCTAGCCAGTACGTCAGCCAGTCGGGATAGCACAATTGTGCAACGTCATAGCCCAGTTTAAGGGCATTGTGGTAGTCGCTAATGCCTAACTCGCCATGCAACAAAAAGCTCAACCAGTCAGCTTGATGCAAAAAATAATAGGGAGCATTCAATAGATTTTTGGCGCGATCGCCATCGGCAAGCTGCGCGATCGCTTGCACCAACTTAGCCAAACTAGAGGTCGCACTCAGAACCGTATGCCCCTGAGGGGCAAAGGTCTTCACCAAAGCCACGATCTGAGCATCGCAGGCATCGCTATAAATGTGAGGCTGACTTACAGGTTGCCCCTTGGCATCTGTAACTAAAACCGTAGCTGAGGTCGCATCCACAGCGATCGCCTGTAGCCCCTGTCTTACCTCAAGGGGCATCTGCTCCAGCAGTGAAAATAAGGCGGCTTCCCAAGTTGAAATATCTCGAATGCTATATTCAAATCTAGCCGTAGCATGAATTACGCCCTCGGCATCAATGGCGATCGCTCTTGCCCCTGAAGTGCCAAAATCTATACCAAGGTAGAGATTCATAAATTCTTTAGCGCTAATAGCAACCCCACTCATCCGCTGTCAGTAACTTTTCAGGTTCAACAATAATTGCCATTCAGCCAGTTTGCAACGGGATTATTAGCAATCGCTTCTCAGTCGGTGGCTAACATAACCTTTTTATACCAAAATCCGCTCGATCAATCATTTTTGTGGAAGAAGAGTTTAGCAGCAGGGCTGTAGAGGAGTTGAAATGCCAGAAATCCCAGAAGTAAGGCAGGTAGAATCTCTGAGATTATCCTTATCACCAGCTCTGGATAGCTGCTGTAGCCGCAAGAATAACTGGAAATGCTTAATGGCTCTTTTTGCCAACACTCATAGGGCGGAGTAGGTAGAGGCCGCCATTGGACGATTGAGCGATAAATCAGTTGAAGAGAGGGGCTCTTGGGGATCGCCGTTACCATACCACCGATTAGAAAACTCACCGCCAACCATTTACCATAGCGTTTTCTTTTTTGCAGTCCCCAGAAAGTTAAAAAGAGCATAACAAATGTAAAGAAGCCAGTTAGCAATGCGTGAATTGCTAGAGGGGATGAGCAGTTAAATGGTGGATCGGCTGAGGAACACTGAAACAAGGCAATTGGTAGAGCGATCGCCAAGCTTATCAGGCACAGCACCAAGAGAACTTGTGTAATCCAAACGCTGGGTGGGCGATATATGGGATCGTTCATTTCTCTCCATTGGCTCTGCATTCGATAGCTAGTAAGTTTCTGGCTCTCTTATTGCTAAAGCTTGGTCGTGTAAGGCAAGCAGTAAATCAGCACTCGTCAAAAGCTTCCATATCGAGCAGGTGATAGTAAGGTTCGATCAGATTAGAACCTTTAAACGCTAAAGCGCGTAGGATATGCCAATCTTGTAAGCTTTCAAACGCGCTAGGATAATCATCAGCTTCTAATCTTGCCGCAAGTTCTGCCACATCTGCGGCGGTGAGCTTGTCGATATCAATCTCTTTATCTTTTTCCTTTGAGGATTTTGTGCCCATTTTACGAAGATCCTAGAGCCAAGGCTCTCAATGAAAAAGTTAACGTGATACCTTACTAAGTCCTTTAGAACGGAGAGGGAGGGATTCGAACCCTCGTTACGGAGTTACCTGCCGTAAAACAGATTAGCAATCTGCCGCCTTCAACCACTCGGCCACCTCTCCAAAGAGTAAGGATATATATATTATCAAATAGTTTGACATTAGACACAAAAAATTTGCCAACTTTGACAGAAACCTTGACCAATTCGCATGAAATCAATAACAGCTAGGGATTTGAGTTCGATGCTATGTGCGGAGATTCAACAAATGGCGTCGTTTTTGAGAATGGGATTGCCTCTGAGTAATCATGCAGCAAGGCACAATCCCAGCTATATTCCAAACAGCAAAGAAGCGATCGCCTAGGCGATCGCTTCTTTGTAAATCTGAGTATTGCCCTATGTAAAAGGGTTTGGTTAGAAAGGTTTAGGAGGTAGTGGCGTGGATAAAGGGGTAGTTTGAGCGGGTACAACTCTTTCGGGCTTCGGTGCGGGAGTTGGTACGGGCACAAAATATAGGACTGTTGCTGCGATCGCCAGACTCGCAACCCCAGCAAAAGCAGGAAATAGTTTTGCTGCTGGTTGGGGCTTAGCACGATAGGCTTCTGTGTCAAGGGAAAGGGTTAAATCAGGGACAACTTGCTTATCAAAACACAACTGATCGATGCCTTCCACTAAATCGAACAATTGCACCGTATTGAGCTGGATTTGAAAGGGCTGGGCATTGAGCGCCGTTGCCTCAGAGGCAGGAAGTTGCAATTTATGTAGGAACTTACCCTCAGGCGCGATCTTAATTTTGTCATTGGATAAGCTGACGAGATCGCCACTTTGCAGGGCTTGCGTATAGAGATTGACAGAGATCATGAGGGCGTTCATTAAATCGCGCCCTCCTACAATGCGCTCTTGGCAATGAGGGAAACGAAACTCAAAGTTCGTCATCATCGATACGACGCCTTCTCCACCCGACCCAATGCCTTCGATTAGCAGGGTACAGTTAGGCAAATTATAGGTACGTTGAACGATCATGCCGTTGCTCCATCAAACAAACTGTGCCAGAGTCTCAGCTCACCCGCTGTGCCGCTAGCAAACAAGAGTTGCGTTAACAATTGCAAACCTAATTCTTTAATGTCAGCCTTAGAAAGTGGTGAAGGCGATCGCATGCGGCTCAAATAAAGGGAAGAAAATCTTTCAACATACAAATCTAAGTAAAATTGGCTTTGCTGTAATCCCAGAGCCTCAATTTTATTTTCAGCAACCTGCTGATGGGTGGTAACCAAGAGGCGCAAAATTGTGTTGAATTGCTGAGACATCGTACAAACAAGCTTTACCAAAGCTCGTAACTCTTCCCAGCCAAGGTTACTGCGTTGATAGTTACGCCGCAGGGGATTAGCATTACGCAGCCGCCAAAAGCTAACGCGATTGGGAATTACAGCTTCTAGCTTGAGTTGTGGCACGAGTGCCAACATTGCCTCAATGGCTTGCAGATCGATCGCCTCGATCGCCAGCATGAGGTTATCGATATCCATTCGCACGCTGCGAGGACATCCCCGCGCAAAGTGATGAGGAACGGGTAAATCTATTTCGGCTTGAGCGGTCTGGGAAATATTTAACTGCATAGTTAGCAGTAAGGTTAAAACTCGTAGATTGTACCCAGTTAAATAGACGTAAGCTACAGGCAAGTTGCCCATAGCTCTTAATCTTACTTAACATTTAGCTTTCCAGTGCATCGAAATCTTCAAGACCGATCGTTTTGTCAAAACAACCGATGGGGCAGAAGAAAGCGATCGCTGAACTCCGAACTCCGAACGATTAGGCCTGACGTGAATAGTACTCGATCACAAGTAGCTCGTTGACTTGCAACGCTACCCATTCGCGCTCAACCAAACCGTTGATTTTGCCGCTTAACTTAGATTTGTCAAATTCTAAATGGCTGGGGGTGTTGGCAAGACCAGGAAATTCTAGGTTATGTTCGACTAACTTGCGAGATTTTTCTTGATCTTTAACGCCAATGGCTTCACCGGGGCGGCATCCATAACTAGGGATAGATACCACTTTGCCGTTGACTGTGATGTGACCGTGATTGACCAACTGACGAGCAGAGGGAATGGTAGGAGCCAAACCTAGGCGAAATACAATGTTGTCTAGTCGCATTTCTAACAGTTGCAGCAATACTAAGCCTGTAGAACCTTTGACTCGTCTGGCTCTTCGTACGTAGCGTAGCAATTGCCTTTCGTTTAAGCCGTAGTTAAACCGCAACTTTTGCTTTTCTTCTAGACGTACAGCGAATTCTGAACGCTTTTTGCGCTCTTGCCCATGCTGCCCAGGCGGATAAGCATGTTTAGGCTGCTTACGACTGAGACCAGGCAATTCTCCTAATCGTCTTACTATTCTGAGGCGTGGTCCCCGATATCGAGACATGACTCCTTCCTTAAAGATAAAAACTTTTTTAGCCTATCTAGTATAGGATAATCATTGCAAAACTTGTTATCAGAAAATATAGACTTACGAAAAAGAAACTAAAGATTTGTTGAAAAGCAGGTCAAATTTGCTTTTACCCATCTAAAAGTTTCTCAAGATCGCAATTTCTTTAAAGAATTTGGCTCTAGATGATCTGGATAGCACCGTTGGTTAGGTGATATTGTTTTGCTATGGTCACCCGATGGGCATCTCATATTAAGCAGTGAACGAGAGGGGCTTGCTTGACTCAGTCAATTAATTTACCAAAGCTTGATGATTTTTTACAGGAACTCGCTACGATTCAGCAGCAGAGTTCTAAACGTGTGGCAATCTTGGGCTCACGTCATGTACCTTTAACCCATCAGCATCTAATCGAGTTACTCAGCTATGCACTTGCCTTAGCTGGAAATCGCATCATTACCTCTGGCGCAACAGGTACAAATTTTGCCGTGATTCGCGGTGCGATGCGGGCAGATCCAAATTTGCTGACAGTAATTTTGCCGCAAAGTTTATCTCGCCAGCCAGCAGAGTCACGCGATCAGCTTGAGAATGTCATCCATCTCATCGAGCATAGTGAAAGCGATCAATTGTCTCTGGCAGAGGCGAGTGCGTCATGCAACCAAGAGATTATTACTAAGTGCCAGCAGTTGATCTGCTTTGCCTATCATGACAGCCAAACCTTGCTGCAAACCTGCAACGATGCCGAGGAACAACGCAAGGTCGTTACCCTGTTTTATTTCGATTAGTTGTCAGTTGTCAGTTGTCAGTTTTCGGTTTTCAGTTGTCGGTTTTCAGTCTCAATTCCCAGAATTCTTAATTCTCAGAATACTGATGACCGATCGCCAATTATCGATAACCTCTCTATGATTTACTTTCTGATAATTTTCTCGATCGTGGCGATTTTGGTGTTTTTAGAGGTAAATTATTCCTTTTTACAACGCCTATCGCCTACGGAGGATAACCGAAGTGCAACTGCACTCTCCTATGTCGATCGCGGCATCAAAAAATTTCAGGCAGGGGATCACAAAGGTGCGATCGCTGACTACAACGAAGCTCTGCGGCTTAAGTCCGACTGTGCCCTTGCTTTTTACAATCGTGGGGTTGTCAAGGGTAAGTTACGCGATCGGCAGGGTGCGCTTGTAGACCTTAATGAGGCTGCCCGCCTCTCTCAACAACAGGGTCAAATGGACGATTATCGAAGGGCGATCGCGCTGATCGAGCTGATTAAGAATTAATAACTTAAGAATTTATAGCTTAAGAATTAACACTGCGATCGATCAGCAACGTGAATTATCAACGCGACCATCAGGCATCGTCGTATTACAAAATATGCTAGCAGTGAAGTCTGTCTTCATCAGGGTTGCCCGATAAAAGTAAGTTTTAAACAGGTTGGCTTGATTAAAGCTAGCACCAGCAAGATTGGTCTTACCAAGGTTAGCGCCTGTAAGATTCGCGCCTGTAAGATTGGCTCCTTCAAGGTTAGCACCAAAGAGATTGGCTCCTTCGAGATTTGCGCCCGTGAGGTTGACACTTTCAAGATTTGCACCCGTGAGGGTTGCTTCCGTAAGGTTAGCGTTACTGAGATTGGAGTTGCTAAGGGATGCTCCCGTGAGATTGGCTTCGATTAGGCTGGCTTTACTGAGATTAGAGCCACTGAGGTAGGCATCACTGAGGTTGGCTTCGATCAGATAGGCTCCTTCAAGATTGGCTCTACTTAGGTAAGCATCAAAAAGACTAGCCCTACTTAGGTAGGCTCCCGCAAGATTGGCTTCAATCAGGTTGGCTTCATTGAGGTTAGCTTCATTTAAGTTAGCAAAACTGAGATTTGCGGCACTGAGATTGGCCCCTTCAAGATAGGCACCTTTAAGGTTAGCGTCTAAGAGATTGGCTTCAAAGAGGTTAGCTCTACTCAGAAAGGCATCAAACAGGTTAGCACCGCTGAGATCGGTGCCACTGAGGTCGCCACCACTCAGATTGGCTTCACTCAGATTCGCTTTACTGAGATTGGCTTTACTCGCATTAAACCTCTCCCCAGTTTTACCATTGGTTTCTAGCCATTCTTGGTGCTTTTCTAACTTTTCTTGAATATCCATCAGTAAGTACCACACACACGCACTAGATCCTAGGTTTATCTTTTCATGTCCCTGCAAGATCTAAGTAATTTTTTAATTGAGTAACCGAAAAATCAGTTTAGTTCAAGTCTTACCTGAGAGTTCTTTACAAGTTTCTGTAGTTTTTGAGTTTTATCGCAATTAGAATCACGATTGCCAATACTGCCAGCATGGTACAACGTGAAAAGTCTTGACGAAAACTCACAATCAAACCACAAATACCGATCAGGAGCAATTTAACTGCGTTCATCATTTTAGATCGGGATAGGATGAGAGAGACTAGTTTACAGCGATCGGATTGGCACTTTTAAATTCTTCTAAATGTAACGTATGTCAGCTCTCAACGTCCTACCCCTAGATAATGCCTTGGAAGAATTACGCCAAACCCTGCGCCAAGGGCAAAGAGCGATGGCAGACTGGAATGGGGGAGAGCTAGCCGTCTCCGCTGTGCCGGGTGCAGGTAAATCAACAGGGATGGCAGTAGCCGCCGCGATCGCGATCGCCAAGTACAAATTACATCGTCAAAATCAGCTCGTTATCGTCACCTTTACCCGTTCGGCGGCAAGTAACATTCGCAAAAAGGTGCGGAAACATTTAGAGCAACTGCATTTGCCTCAAAGTGCTTTTACGGTAAATACATTGCATGGTTTGGCATTTAGTATTGCCAGTTCCCATCGCGAGATCTCAGGATTTAGTATGGGCGAAACCCAGATTGTCTCGGAATCGCAAAAGCAGCGATTGATTCGCTTGACGGCTGCCCAATGGATCAAAGATTATCCCAAACTGTACGGACTCCTATTGGAAGGAAGGGGTTTTGATGGGGAAGACACCGAGAGATTGCGCCGTCAAACCGTGTTGCGAACGGATGTTTTACCGAGTTTAGCCAGAGAAGCGATCGCCACAGCCAAGAGTTCGGGGTTAACCCCTGAGGATTTACGCAATGTGGTTCGCATTGGGGGCATACCTGATGGGGGCACGATCTTAGAAATTGCCGCAGGACTTTTCGATACCTATAACCGCTTGCTCAAGCAGCAGGGAATGCTGGACTACGATGACATGATCTTAGGCGCACTCAGGGTTTTAGAGAATGAATCTGTGCGGCAATATTGGCAGGATCGGATTTTTGCCGTGTTTGAAGATGAAGCGCAGGATTCTTCGCCCTTACAGACGAAGCTCTTAGAAATTCTGGCGGGTCAGTCCGTGTTAGTTGGAAGTCAGCTTGCGGTCATGGAACCGATCGCTTTAGAAGTCAGCAATTTAATTCGGGTAGGAGATCCCAATCAGGCAATTAATTCCACCTTCACCACCGCCGATCCGAGCTTCTTTAATCGGTTTTGCGATCGCTGCGATCGGCAACAAAGGCTGGTGACGCTCGACCAAGCTGGACGCAGTACAGCGAGAATTATGACTGCCGCCAATTTCGTCTTAGATTGGGTAAATCAATCGCAATATGCCAAACAGGAGGCTCCATTCCGCCAGCAACGGATTCGGGCAGTGGATGCCAACGATCCGCAGACCAATGCGAATCCTGAACCCTTAGGTAGAGGTGTGGAAATCTATTTACCTGAAGTTCTAGATGATATCGGGCAGGAAGCCGATCGCATTGGCGAGAGAGTCAAACAGCTTTTAGAAGGCGATCGCAATCTCAGTATTGCCATTCTGGTCAGGCAGCATAATCAAGGCAAGTTTATTAGCGAAAGGCTTCAGGCTTTTGCGAAGGAACATGAAATTCCGATCTATGACGTGGAGCAGAGCAATCGTCGTTCTCGCGTTCCTGCGGACATGCTGACGATTTTACAGTTTATGGAACGCCCGCATTCCACGGATAATCTGAAAGCGGCACTGACGGTGATGGCAGAACGCCAGCTCATTAATACACAGCAGGATTTGAATGCCCTCGCGAGTACGCCCGAACAGTTTCTCTATCCCACAGTACTCGATCCAGAACTATCAAGAATTGCCAAGGAAGCACAGGCAAAATGTACGGGATTGCTGAGAGCGAAGATTGAACTTCCTTTATATAATTTGATTGCGTTTATCGCGATGACGCTCGACTACGAGCAGGGAGAGTTGGCAACCGCAGATAAGCTGGGCGATCGCCTCAGTCAAGAACTCTCAGGCAATTACAATATGGCAACGGTAATCGAAGCACTCCAAGACATTGTTCTATCAGAAAACTTTGAAGCCGTTGAAGAAGAGAACCTAGAAGACCGCTATGTCAAGCTTGGACAACTCACCGTGATTAGCCTGCACAAGGCAAAGGGACTAGATTGGGATGTGGTATTTATGCCATTTCTCAGCGATCGCATTTGTCCCGGCAGTCCATTTATGCCTGATGGCATGAGGTTTCTGGGAGACTATACCTTGCCCGAAGTCGCCCGAGCGCAAATCCGTTCGATTTTACACGAAGATTCCGTTCCCGACCCAATCGCGGCTTGGAATCAATGCAATACGCTTAAGCAAGCTGAGGAGTTCCGTTTGCTCTATGTGGGGATGACCCGCGCCAAGCGCCTGCTCTGGCTTTCTGCCTCGCGCAATGCCCCTTTTAATTGGAATAATTTGGATAGTCGCACGGACAAGGTATCGGTCTGTCCCGCGATCGCCGCCCTAGCCCAGAAATTCCCAGAGCTACGATGAATTATCTAAAATTTCGCTCGTTCATGAAAAATGCTACAGTCGAACAAATTCGTTTCAGAGGATTGAGTTTATGATCCCAATTATTCATAAGCATCCTAATTTTTTTCACGAATGGCAAAAGGATTTTCTTACTTTGCCGATCGCCGAACAAGAGAGATTGCTGAGGGTGCAGGCTATTTCGGCATTCTCCATGTAGGATAGGGCAATGGCAAGATTTCCTTGGTTGCGATCGCTATTGTTATTTATCGGTATTGGGCTAATTGTTTCCTTTGCCGTGGCTTTGCTCGATCGCATCCTACAAATTTACAGCGTCATTGCCACGGCTTCGCCAATTTTGGCAGGTTTGTGCGTATTACTTCTGATCGCTTTGCTGTTTGGTCTATTCATTGCGATTTGGCGATATTCACGCATTTTTGGGGCTGACCCGCAAAAGCAACGTCCCGTGCCAGAGGTTTCGACGGATAAAGTCGAAGCTGCCGAAGAAAGCATTGCGGCGCTCCAACAGCAGTTAGAGCAAATTCAAGATGAGATTACTAAGCGATCGTTGCTCGAACGCTCTGAAGATTTGCGCGAAAGTTTTACACGACTGGAGTTAAAGGTGGTTGTGTTTGGCGTTGGCTCCGCAGGCAAAACCTCACTGGTGAACGCGCTACTGGCTGAGGCTCAAGCTGTAGATAAAGCTATAGATAAAAATGCTGCTGAGTCGATTCCCAAAGGTGAGGTCGGTGCGGTGATGGGAACCACCACGATCGGCGAAACCTATGCCCCCGTCAGGTTTAAAAATCTAGAATTCCCCGTAATTATTACTGACTGCCCTGGGATCTTGGAGGCAGGTGCGATCGGCAGCGATCGCGAGCAAGAAGCCCGACTATTGGCAACCGAGGCAGATTTATTGTTGTTTGTCGTGGATGACGATCTGCGCCAATCTGAATATGAAGCACTCAAAGCCCTCACTGCGATCGGCAAGCGCACCCTATTGGTGTTTAACAAGGTTGACCGCTTTACCAAAAGCGATCGCGAATCCATTCATGCCCAGTTACGCCAGCGCGTGGTCTCGTTTATTGCTCCTGGAGATGTGGTGGCGATCGCCGCACGTCCAGCCACGCTTACTTTAGATTCGGGTGAAATCGTCACACCATCACCGAAACTCAAACCGCTTTTGACCCAGTTGGTGGATATTCTCAATTACGAGGCCGATGAGTTGATCGCAGATAACGTACTCTTGCAATCTCAGCGTTTGGGAGCAGAGGCACGTCGGATTATCAATACCCAACGGCAAGCAGAAGCAGAAAAAGTGGTTGAGAAATTTCAATGGTTGGTAGCTGGGGTGGTGTTTGCTACGCCTTTGCCTGTGGTGGACTTGCTGGCAACCGCAGCGATCAACGCGCAAATGGTGGTGGAACTGGGCAAGGTCTATGGCGCTGATATTAATTTAGAACGCGGCAAGGAATTAGCCTCTTCTCTCACACGCACTTTAGTTAGTCTGGGGATTGTTAAAGGCGTCGTGCAGATTGTCTCGACCGCAATTTCTTTAACAATTGTGGGATTGCTGCTCAAAGCCACCGTGCAAGGTGTAACTGCCGCCTATCTCACGCGCATCGCAGGAAAAAGTTTTATTGAATATTTCAGTCGCAATCAAGATTGGGGAGATGGTGGTATTGCTGAGGTCGTACAACGACAGTTTCAACTCAACCGCCGCGATGAGTTTATCAAATCTTTTATTCAAGAAGCAGTAAATCGCGTTATGCAATTATCAAAACTTGACAAGTCAAAGAATGAATATCGCAATTAGGAATGGACGTAAGGCTTTATGGTTCGGGGATAAAAAGGGTCGTAATCTTAGCCAACACGTCATCAACGATTGCAGGTGGAACACTTTCCAATTTTCGAGCTTTTCGGGCAGATAGATCGATAGGACGCGGTTGATCGCAATGAATCATACCTTTGGTGCGGGTTCCAGCACTCTCTAGGGAAACAGCAAAGCCTGCTGTTCTAGCAAAGTTTCCACCTGATGTAATGGGTACAACAATAGGCACTTTGGTCAAGGCATTAAATCGATCTGGTGAGACGATCAAAACTGGTCTAGTACCTTGCTGTTCGTGTCCTTCAGTAGGATCGAGCGAAACGAGATAAATATCACCACGTCTCACAGTTCTTGTCCCAAAGGTTTAACATCAATCCAAGTACGCTCTTCATTCGTTATTGGTGCGTTGGCATCGCACTGCGCCAAAAGTTCGTCTAGTGAGTAGATTGGTTTCGGTTGGGGTTCGATAATCAGTTTGCCACCATCGATGGCAACTCCCACTGTTGAGCCCGATCGCAAGTTGAGAAGTTCAAGGAGGGCTGGGGGAAGCGCTAACACGATCGAGTCGCCGACTTTATGTAGGTTTGTGGTGTGCATAATCTGAAGGCTAGTTATATTTAAGATAACATTTGGTCTTATAGGAAAGTAGTCTGCGGAAGTCGGCTCGTTAAGTGAATTAATATAGTGAGCCAAGCATGGTCAGTTTTGGCTGTATGCAAAAATGATCTGACCCAGCGCGATCGCTCAGAAAATCAAGCCAAGTGAATCAAGCCAAGTAAATCAAGCAAGTGAATGAATCATGATCGGTAGTTTTCGCTTTAAACATCTTTGGAATTGGCGCACTGCCTTGCAAATTGTGTTTGCGATTTTAGCGATCGCGATCGCGACGGCTGCTTGGCTAAACCTGAGGCGAAATCTGCGAAATTTGGGCTTCGAGTTAAGTTTTGATTTTCTCAATTCTCAAGCTTCCTTTAATCTGCGCGAAACCCCGATCGCCTATCAACCCTCTGACAGCTATAGTCGCGCTCTGGTAATTGGTCTGCTCAATTCGCTCAAAGTCTCCGTGGTGTCGGTGGTAGCAGCTACCGTTTTGGGGATTACTGCTGGCGTATCTAGGCTGTCTAAAAATTGGCTTCTGCGTCAAATTGCCCTTGTTTACGTCGAACTGTTTCGGAATGTGCCGCTACTCCTGCAACTCTTCTTTTGGTATTCAGCAGTTTTTCTATCTCTCCCCAAGACTGGCGAGCCGATTAATTTAGGGGCGATATCGTTATCGATCGAAGGTGTAAAGCTACCTTGGTTCCAGACGACTTTCTCCTCAGAGTTTTCTGCTTTAGTATTTGGGTTAACCACGTTTTCCAGTGCGTTTATTGCTGAAATTGTGCGGGGCGGCATCCAAGCTATTCCCAAAGGTCAAACAGAAGCTGCCAAAGCCCTAGGCTTAAAATCTGGACTGGTGATGCGTTTGATCGTGTTGCCGCAAGCTTTGCGCGTGATTATTCCGCCGCTGACCAGCCAGTATTTGAATATTGCCAAAAATTCTAGCCTTGCGATCGCCATTGGTTTTGAGGATGTCTATGCGATCGCCTCCACGACGCTTAACCAAACAGGAAGACCCGTAAACGTTGTCCTATTGCTGATGGGCATCTACTTAGGTATAAGTCTCTTTATCTCAAGTGGCATGAACCTCTTAAATCGCCGCGTGCAGTTTGTCGAACGATAAAAATTAGATAAAAACCTCTAAGGCAGTGCGATCGCACCTAAAATCTAAGAGATAGTTTATATTCCAGTTTTTGCTTTTAAGTTTTTTCTCAACTTTACGTACTTCCCTATGTCCCTTGAACCCGTCGCACTGACCACTCCCCTCTTTTATGCAAACGATCTACCTCACATCGGTAGTGCTTATCCCACGATTGCGGCGGACGCTTTGGCACGTTTTTATCGACTCAAGGGGCACCCGACGCGATTCATTACAGGTACGGACGAGCACGGGCAAAAAATTCAACGCTCCGCCGAAAAACTCAATCGCACCCCTCAAGAGCATTGCGATCTCGTTGTCAGTGAGTTTGAAGCCCTTTGGCAGCAATTAAATATTCGCTACGATCGCTTTTCTCGAACCACAGCACCGCGACATCAAGCGATCGTCAATGAATTTTTTCAGAGGGTCTATGCGGCAGGCGATATTTACCTGAGCCAACAACAGGGTTGGTACTGCGTTGCCTGCGAAGAATTTAAAGAAGAAAGAGAACTGCTCGACGAGCATCGCTGTCCAATTCATACCAATGTTGTCTGTGAGTGGCGCGATGAAGCTAACTATTTCTTTCGCCTTTCCAAATATCAAGACAGATTAGAACAGCTCTACCGCGATCGCCCCGATTTCATTCAACCTGAGGCTCGTCGCAATGAGGTTCTAGGTTTTGTCAAACAGGGGTTAACCGATTTTTCCATTTCTCGCGTCAACCTAGATTGGGGCTTCCCAATGCCCACCGATCCCAGCCATACCATCTACGTTTGGTTCGATGCTCTACTGGGCTACATCACTGCTTTACTCGACCCTGAAGATGAGCCTACCCTAGAGAATGCCCTCAAAACTTGGTTCCCCTTCAAGGTGCATATTATTGGTAAAGATATTCTGCGCTTTCATGCGATTTACTGGCCAGCCATGTTGATGTCCGCTGAATTAGCGATCCCCGAACGTGTTTTTGGTCACGGCTTACTGACCAAAGATGGTCTCAAGATGGGCAAAACCATGGGCAATGTGATCGATCCCTACGATCTGGTCAAACGCTTTGGGGCGGATGCCGTTCGTTATTATTTCCTTAAGGAAATTGAATTTGGTCGCGACGGAGATTTCAATGAAGAGAGATTTGTAGCGATCGTCAATGCTGATTTAGCCAATAGCCTTGGTAATTTGCTCAATCGCAGTCTTGGCATGATCGGCAAATATTGCCATGGGGTTGTACCCGTTTCTACAGCGAGTGCATTGCGTGAATTGGTAGTGCCAGTAATTGAGACTGCTAGTTCGTTGGGCGATCGCGTCGCTGACAACTACAGCAATCTTGATTTTCAATCTGCCTGCAACAACATTTTGGATTTGATCTGGAAATGTAACAAGTTAATTGATGATGCGGCTCCTTGGAAACTCTTTAAGGCAGGACAACAGGCAGAAGTCAATGAAGTCTTATATACGATCTTAGAGTCCGTGCGCATTGCTGCCTACCTTTTATCGCCAGTCACCCCGAAACTAAGTTCGGAGATTTATCGTCAACTTGGATTAGATTTTCAAGAAGCTTTACCACCTGATTGGATTCATTGCAAGTGGGGAATACTAACCGAAGGGGCATCTTTACAGTCACCAACGCCAATTTTTCAGCGGATTGAGACTCAAACAGCCACCAATCCTCAAAAAGTTTAAGGGGGCAATCTAGTATTTTATACTCACCTAGGCATATTTACTTACATGATATACTCTACTTAGTTACTTAGTTTGAACCAGCGATCGATTGATTAACAAATCAATTAATTAAAAATATTAGTGAATATTTGGTTTTAACAAAGTATTAAATATAGTCTCAGTCTAGGAATTGATACTTTATCTTTTGGATTTGTCGTATGTTTCTCACACATAGATCGCCAATACTCCAATCACAAAGAACTTTTGAGCGATTATAAACGCGCGATCAAAAGTATCAACGATCGATAAATCCACATATTTAGAAGTCGTTAGCTTTAATATCAAACTTTTATTAACAAAACTTTTATAGGCAAACCAATGTTAAATTTTGAAAATGACTCTGCATTTACACCAGAGCAAGTGATGGAAAATCGGGGGAGGATCGCCATATTCATTGACGGCTCCAACCTGTTTTATGCGGCATTACAACTGGGGATCGAGATTGACTACACCAAACTCCTATGGCGCTTGACCGAAGGTTCAAGACTTCTAAGAGCATTTTTCTATACAGGAGTCGATCGCACCAATGAAAAACAGCAGGGCTTCTTGCTTTGGATGCGTCGGAACGGCTACCGCGTGATCTCAAAAGAATTAGTCCAACTACCCGACGGTTCTAAAAAAGCTAACCTTGATGTAGAAATAGCCGTAGACATGATGGCTTTAGTCGGTTCGTACGATACGGCGATTCTCGTAAGTGGGGATGGCGATCTTGCCTATGCCGTAGATGCTACCAGCTATCGAGGCGTCCGAGTAGAAGTTGTTAGCCTGCGTTCTATGACGAGCGATCATCTAATCAACGTAGCCGATCGCTACATTGACCTAGAGGCAATCAAAGAAGACATTATGAAAGTGTCAAGACCCCACAATAGCGGTTATACCTATCGCCCAATTTCAGGGGTAGCAACGCTTGAGAATGATATTTAAGCAAAACTTAAGATCCTTACAAAAACCTTCGCGTGACTCCTAATCTCGAACTACCCATTCTGGTAGATTTTAGAATATGTAGCATTCGAGTAATTTTTGTAAGGATTTTTATATTTGTTAGGCATCGTGATTGATTGGAACTGGCGCGATCGAGCAATTCTCTGGGTTTCATCACCCAAATCAACAACTTAGGCTCCTGATATGATTAGTCCAGTCTAAAAATAGTCTGAGTACTGTTATATTTGGCTTAAGGTTCTTTGTTGTCTTGTGGCGTTTAAAGCCTAATCTGCACGAGCTTTAATCAGCGCTTAAAAATTTAGTCTGTTGTGATTAAATTCAGAAATTAGCATCATTAAATGCATAAGGTTGACACAAACGACCGTAGTTAATATATTATAGAGTTCGCCGTAAACTGCGTTTCCACGGAAACGTCAACATGCGTCGGCAAAAAATAGATTCAACATAATTTTAGGGAGATGACATAGTGGCTCGCATTGCTGGGGTAGACCTTCCTCGTGAAAAGCGCGTCGAAATCGGGTTGACGTATATATTTGGCATAGGGCTCTCTAGTGCTCAGAAGATTCTGGCAACTACAAAAGTTAACCCTGACACTAGAGTTAAAGATCTTGATGACGCTGAGGTAACTGCCTTACGTTTCGAGGTTGAAACCAACTATCAAGTTGAGGGAGATCTACGCCGCCTAGAGGGCTTGAATATTAAGCGTTTAGTCGATATTGGTACCTTTAGAGGTAGAAGACATCGATTAGGGTTACCTGTACGCGGTCAACGTACAAGAACCAATGCTCGGACTCGACGTGGTGGTCGTCGTACGGTTGCAGGTAAGAAGAAAGCGCCTGCTAAGAAATAGAGTTTGGATTTACATTGTTATTGCCAATCTCTACCCATTTCAAATCTCAACTCAAAGTTCAACTAAGTCAGCAACTTGTGACATACATAGTTTCTGGCTTACTAACTGATGACCTACCCTTAATTGCTCGATCGAACGTTGGGTAATCATCTGTTAAAACATCCCCATAAAACCTACTGAAAATAACTACTGAGGCTCAGAACTAAACTATGGCTCGCCAACCAACGCGTCGGACTGGAGTGCGCAAGCAAAAGCGCAACGTACCTAATGGAATTGCCTACGTGCAGTCCACTTTCAACAACACCATTATTACAATTGCTGATACGGGCGGAGATGTCATTTCTTGGTCTTCTGCTGGTGCTAGTGGTTTTAAAGGTGCCAAGAAAGGCACTCCTTTTGCAGCGCAAACTGCCGCCGAATCCGCAGCTAGACGAGCGATGGAACAAGGGATGCGCCAAGTAGAAGTGATGGTGACAGGTCCAGGTTCTGGGCGGGAAACAGCAGTTAGAGCGTTGCAAGCCGCTGGATTAGAGATTACTTTGATCCGTGACATTACACCCATTCCTCACAACGGCTGCCGTCCACCCAAGCGTCGTCGCGTTTAATCCTTGGATTGTCAGTGGTATTTAGATAGGTAGAGTATCTAACCAGACAAAGAAACAAGAAAGGCACTGATGCTTTTTTCTTGATTTCTGGCTTCTATTTTTACTTGTTCAGACTATATCGGTGAAAAAATGGCACAATTTCAGGTTGAGTGTATTGAATCTTATACGGATAAGACCAACAGCCAGTACAGCCGATTTGTACTGGAACCATTGGAAAGAGGGCAAGGAATTACGGTCGGTAATGCCCTGAGGCGAGTACTACTCTCTAATCTGGAAGGTGCGGCTGTTACTGTCGTTCGCATTGCTGGAGTAAACCACGAGTTTGCTACCATTCCAGGCGTGCGTGAAGATGTACTGGATCTCCTTTTGAACCTAAAAGAATTAGTACTCAAGTCTTACAGTTCTGCACCTCAAATTGTGCGCTTGATGGCAAGAGGTCCTGCAACCGTTACCGCAGGAGATTTTCACCCTTTGCCTTCTGATATAGAAGTAGTCAATCCCGATCAGTACGTTGCTACCCTTTGCGAAGGGGCAACCCTTGAGATGGAGTTAACTATTGAGAAAGGCAAAGGCTATCGCTCTGTTGACCGCTCTAAAGAGGATCACAATTCCCCAATTGATTCGCTCAAGATTGATGCGGTATTTATGCCTGTGAATAAGGTGAAATACGATGTCAGAGACGCTCGAATTGGTGAGGGTGTTGACAAAGAGAGCCTCAGTATTGAGATCTGGACAAATGGCAGCATTACGCCTCAAGAAGCACTAAGCCAAGCTGCAAGCGTTTTGGTAGGTTTGTTCTCGCCTTTACAAGAAATCACCTTGGTTCCCTCTCGTCCTGAGCCTTCAGACGATCAAGATGAAACTAAACAAATTCATATTGAAGAGTTGCAGCTTTCGGTCAGAGCTTATAACTGTCTCAAACGCGCTCAGATCAATACCGTGGCCGATCTTTTAGAGTACACCCAAGACGATTTGCTAGAGATCAAGAACTTTGGTCAAAAGTCAGCTGAGGAGGTGATTGAGGCTCTAAAACGTCATCTCGGTTTAACCCTGCCCGAATCTAAGACCCCCAAGCCTGTATAAACAAGCTCGTATAAAAATCTTTGGTATTCACCAAAAATCTTTGAAACTTTAGTCTAGACCTAATAAAATCATGCGTCACCGTTGTAAAACTCCCCAACTCAACAAGCCAGCCGATCAGCGCAAAGCCCTGCTTCGCACGCTTACCACTGACTTGATCCTTAGAGGCGAAATCAAAACAACCAGAGCTAGAGCCGATGCGATTCGTGCTACGACCGATCGCATCATTACTCTTGCCAAAAATGGCTCGCTTCACGCGCGTCGTCAAGTATTAGCCTATCTCTATAACAAGTCCGTCAAGCAAGGGGAACCCGTTAAGCCCCAAATGCGTACTGCTAAGACCAAGCAACTTCCAGATGAAGAGCAGGTTAAGCGCCTTGTCGATCTGTTGTTTGAGCAAGCTCCTACCCGTTACGGCGATCGCGAAGGTGGTTATACCCGCATTCTGCGCACAGTGCCTCGTCGTGGGGACAATGCTGAAATGGCAATCATCCAGCTCGTTTAAATTACAAACCATCCTCTAGAAACACCCGAAGCGATCGCGCTCAAGGCAGAAGGTTCTGTCTTTTGTCTGTTGACTACTATGATTCACGTTGACCCTCTACCCATGCCCTCTCTCCCTACGCGGAGAGTTGCCCTTGTCATTCAATACTTGGGCACGCATTTCTATGGTTGGCAAAGACAGGCAAATCATCAGAGCGTACAGCAAACGATTGAGGATACCTTGACACAAATCTGCGGACACACTGTGGTGCTACATGGGGCGGGACGGACGGATACAGGCGTACATGCCTTGGCTCAAGTCGCGCACTTTGACACCCATAGTCCTGTGCCACCAGACCGTTGGTCAAAAATACTCAATAGTTACTTGCCACAAGACATTCTGATTCGGCAATCTGTGGGGGTTCCTAGCAACTGGCACGCCCGATTTTCTGCTGTCTGGCGGCGTTACCGCTACACCATCTTTACGGCGGCAATTCCCAATCTGTTTGTGCGAGATTACAGTTGGCACTACTATCTCCACGCCTTAGATCAAGAACTCATGCACTCAGCGCTTGAGCCGATGCTAGGAGAACAAAATCTTTCAGCATTACAGCGTGCGGGTTCAAAACGTCCCCATGCTTGGTTGACGGTTCAAGAAGCCAAGTGCTGGCGCGAACGGGATTTTGTGTTTATGGAGATGCAAGCCAGTGGCTTTCTCTATGGCATGATTCGCCTGTTAGTGGGGCTACTTGTGGAGGTGGGGCGATCGCGTTTGAGCGTGGCAGAGTTTACAAATATTTGGCAACAGCAGCGACGTAATGATGTGAAGTATGCTGCCCCGCCTCAAGGACTTTGCTTGTTAGGAGTGGGTTATGATAATAGTCCATTCTTCAAGCAAGAGGTTGCTAACCGAGAGGTGCTAACGATGATTACTTAGAAGAGATGAAGTAAAGCACTTCTCGCCAAACTCTAAAAAGTCTTTCGTTCTTGATTCCTGATTTTTACTTAATGACTGAAATCCCATGACAGATAACTCTTTTAACGAAAACAGAACCTTTTTACCTAAGAAACCAGACCAAAAATGGTATCTCGTTGATGCCTCTGGTCAACGCTTAGGTCGTCTTGCTAGCGCGATCGCCATGATCTTACGCGGCAAAAACAAGCCTACCTACACACCTCACCTTGACATGGGTGACTTTGTAGTCGTGATCAATGCTGACAAAATCGCTCTAACTGGCAAAAAGACTTCTCAAAAGCTCTACAGACGTCACTCTGGTCGTCCCGGCGGGATGAAAGAAGAAACCTTTGATAAGCTAATCAAACGCGTACCAGAACGTCCTCTAGAGGTTGCTGTTAAAGGCATGTTGCCTAAAAACACTCTTGGTCGTCAACTATTTACCAAGCTTAAGGTTTACAGTGGCGACAGCCATCCCCATGCCGCTCAACAACCTGAAACCCTCGCGATCAATACTATTCCTGGAGAGAAATAACCTATGCAAGCTACCGATCAATCTAGTCGTGCGGTTTACTGGGGCACAGGTCGTCGTAAGACCGCTGTTGCCAGAGTTCGTTTGGTGCCAGGGAGTGGCAGCATTACGATCAATGACAAACCAGGCGATCTCTATTTGCAATTTAACCCCAGCTATATTGCTGGTGTAAAAGCTCCCCTAGAAACTTTGGGTCTAGAAAATGAGTATGACATTCTGGTCAATATTCATGGTGGTGGGGTTACGGGACAGGCAGATGCGATTCGGTTGGGTGTCGCTCGTGCTTTATGTGAGTTAGCTCCAGAAAACCGCAAGCCACTCAAAACAGAAGGCTACCTTACCCGCGATCCCCGTGCGAAAGAACGTAAAAAATACGGTTTACGCAAAGCCCGCAAAGCGCCTCAATACTCAAAGCGTTAATATTGTTTGCGCTAGCAAATTACCAAAAAGCTTCAGAAGCCTGCCTATGCAGGCTTTTTGATTAAAAGACCTATCTTCAGGTTAGGCAATAGATAGGCAATTTAGAGCTTAAGAAAGATACCTGCAAAATCTGAGTTAAGTCATAATAATTCTCAATAGGCTTTACTTGGCTTTAGCAATCCTCAATTAGCTGTAAATGCTATAGAATCGCCGTATTTGCTTTTATGACAAAGATGTTTAGCCTATAAAGATTCTTATCAGTCAATCCCCAGACAATATCTTGTCAACGAAAAATTTTTCTCAGCAATAGAATTACTATGAAACTTGCGAAAAAGAATCTGTCACAAAGGCTCGATCGCATCTATGACGCGATCGTTGTGGGAGGGGGAGCAGGAGGTCTGTCAGCAGCACTTTATCTGGCGCGCTATCGTCTTTCTTGCCTCGTGATCGAGAAAGGCAAAGGTCGTTCTTTTTGGATGCAAAACCTCACAAATTATTTGGGACTGTCCCATGAAACCTCTGGGCGAGACTTACTAAAAGACGGGCAAGATCGCTTTCTAGAGCTTGATGGCGACTATTTACGGGGCTTTGTCGAAGCAGTTACGGACGAGGGTGAAACCTTTGCTGTAAAAGTTAAAATTGGCAAAGAAAATAGTGAATATGTTACGTTTCGTACCAAGTATGTTGTAGCGGCAAGTGGCATTATTGATAAATTGCCCCAGCTAGAAGACATGCAAAATGTCTATGACTATGCAGGCTATAACCTTCATGTTTGCATGATTTGCGATGGCTATGAAATTGGCGATAAACGCTGCGGCCTATTTGTCGGTTCTGAAGCTGCGATTAATACTGCCTTTGTGCTCAACTGGTTCACCCCCTATATCAGCGTAATTACCCACGGCACTTGCGAAGTCGGAGCCGAAATGCGAGCGAAGCTGGCAGAACATGGCTATCCACTCTACGAACAGCCGATCGCTAAGTTTTTGGGACACGACCATACCATGACAGGCGTGCGTTTTGTCGATGGCTCAGAGCTTGAATTAGAGACGGGTCTGGTGGCGATGGGATCGCATTATCATAATGGCTATCTCAAAGAGATCGATCTCAAGCGCAGTGGCGAGAATTTAGTCACTGATGAGATGTGTCGCACTTCTCATCCAAGAATTTTTGCTCTAGGCGATCTGAAGCAAGGTCTCAATCAAATTTCGATCGCCGTGGCAGATGGGACGTTAGCGGCAACGGGCATCTGGCGAGACATTCGCCGCAGTTCGCCGCCCCGTCGTTGGGAAGAGAATGTCAAGGATAGCAGCGCACCCTAATGCTCCAAATCACCAAAAACACTGCCCTCGCGATCGAGGAAATTGGTCTTACTGCTATCCGATCTCAAGGCGCAGGCGGGCAAAATGTGAATAAGGTCGCCACGGCAATTCATCTGCGCTTTGATATCAACGCATCTTCCCTATCACCGATCTACAAGGAACGGCTGCTGAATTTAAGCGATCGCCGCATTACTAAAGATGGCGTGATTATCATTAAGGCGCAACAACACCGTACCCAAGAACAAAATAAAGAAGATGCCTTAAAACGCCTCCAGCTTTTGATTCAAAGTGTGACGATCTTGCCAACAAAGCGTAAACCTACCAAGCCCTCACGCGGCGCTCAAAGCAGACGGATCGACCATAAAACCAAGCGCGGCGAAATTAAAGCCTTAAGAGGCAACATTACCGACTTGGACTGAAAGACCAGACGAGTCTGTTCTCGCAATCTTCGCTGGTTCAGTTAACTATTTGCCCCAGTCATTGGGTAAAGCATCGGCAGGTATTGTGTCTGTAGTTTCGCTAATAATCGACTTCATTCCTTCTAATGTAGCGGGAATCGTGCGCGGATCCATAAACATGACTTTGCTGCTGTTACTGGCACCGATTGTCGCTCCCATGTCGATGTAGTTTTGGGCAAGCAGGAATTGTAAAGCAGACTGTGCTTGGGGATTTCCCTTGGTTGCTTGAACTAGAACTTGGAGGGCTTGGGCTGTACCCTGAGATCGCAGCACCTGCTCTTGCCGTTGGGCTTCTGCTCTAAGAACGCGTGCTTGTTTTTGACCTTCCGCTTCTAGAATTGCTGCCTTTTGCTGTGCTTCTGCTGCTAAAACCTGAGCATCGGCTAAACCTTTGGCTTTATTGATGGCTGACTCGCGTTCTCCTTCCGATGTAAGAATTGTCGCTCTTTTTTTGCGTTCGGCGGTCATTTGAAGTTCCATAGACTCCTGTACTGCCTTAGCGGGTAAGATGTCACGCAACTCTACCCTTGTAACTTTTACCCCCCAAGGATCGGTGGCATCATCGAGATCCCGTAAGAGAATCTCATTGATTTGAGAACGAGCAGTAAAGGTTTGATCGAGTTCCAAGTTGCCTAACTCAGACCGAATCTGGGTCAGTACAATATTGGTCATGGCTTGACGTAGGTTCTCTACACGATAAAAAGCTTTCTCCATATCGACAATGCGCCAGTAAATTACGGCATCAGCAGTAATGGCAACGTTATCTCTAGTGATGCACTGTTGGGGAGGAATATCGAGAACCTGTTCTTTAATCGAGCCTTTGTATGCGATCGTATCGACAATGGGGACGATAAAATTTGGTCCCGCTGAAAGCTTGCGTTTATATTTGCCAAAGGTTGCAACCAAAGCTTCTTCACCTTGATTGATAACCTTAAACGAATTAGCTCCAATGCCTAAAACAACGACACTACCAACGATTACACTAATAAAGTCGGCCATATTTGCTAATTCTGAACTCTACTTACCAGCATACCGCAGTCTTTAAAGGTCGCACGATCGCACATCACCATCTTCTTATGATTACACCAGCATCAAGAGATTTCAACATTTCTGAGAAAGAAACGTAGGGCACGGCTTACGTAAGCTATCCATGATTCGGTTGCAGGCCGAAAGATTAAGGCATACAACATAATTCCACTCATCATGTCAAAAACTAGCCCAGCATCTACATCTGCCTGAATTTCATTTCTCTCTTTTGCGCGTTCCAAGACGATCGCAAAGGCTTGTCGTCGGGGTTGCAAATATTTAGACCCATAGATTTGGGCAAACTGCTCGTTACTAGAGGCACTGCTAATAATCATCGCAACAGTCTGTTTTCCCAATGGTGTCAGGGTAATGAGGGCAGCATTCTCGATTAATGCATCCAGATCGCTCCAAAGATTTCCCGTATCAGGAATGACCACATCTTGTCGAATACTTTCGATCGCATCGGCAACTAGTTCTTCTTTGCCCTTGTAACGTCGGTAAATGGTCGTTTTCCCCACGCCTGCACGAGCAGCGATCGCTTCGATACTCATGGCATCAAACCCAACTTCTCCAAGCAGTTCCACGGTTGCTTGCAGCATGGCTTGGTGAGATTGAAGACTGCGGGGACGCCCAACTGACTTTTTCGGTCGATCGCTCATAGATGTGAGTAGCTAGAAGGGAATCGGATTAGTTTTTGTTGAAAACAGACTGTAGATCTCGATAACCACTAACTACCCGCAAGATTTCAATGCCCTCTTCCACAATTTGGTAAAAGATAATGTAGTCCATCAACGATATTCCTCGCAAACCAGAAGCTAGTCGATCATAAGATCGCCCCAAGTATGGAAATTGGGCGAGATGTTGGCATTTTTTACCAAATCCTTCAACAAAGCGATCGCCTGCATCTATGCTTTGCTCTAGAAAATAGTCTGAAATTTCCGAGAGGTCTCGACTCGCATCAAGCGTAATGACCAACTTCATACTTTGGCTGCTTTGACTGCTTTGACTGCTTTGGCAGTTTGCACTTTAGCTCTCAGTTGAGTCAGCACTTCATCTACTTCTAGCACTTCACCTCGTCTTGCCTGTTCCCTTGCAGCGTTAATTTTTTGGCGGGTCGCTTCAGCCCAGATTAAGTATTCAGGACTATTGTCTGGCTCGGGCAGTGCAACTTCATCAATCAGTAATAGCAAGGCTGTGTTGAGAGCTTCTTCTAATGAGGGATATTGCCCTTGTTTGACTAGTGTTTCGAGGATTTGGGTTTGCGCTTGGCTGAGGGTGAGTTGCATGGTTTATTCGACCCATATGAGGAGAATAGCTTTACTATAACGTAGCCTTTTGTCGATCGCGTCTAGTTTCCTTGGGTAGATTTAAGGAGCCTCGCTTATGGGGCTTGGAGGTTGTGGGAGGTCGCTTAGTTCATCGAGCGTGGTATAATTTTCGATACGATGCCGTATCGAAAATAAGATGATTATGAGTAAGCGTTCCCGCCCGCAGTACATGGACAAAAATACGCCTCAGACCCTTCGGCAAGGGTTAGAAGAATATTATGCAGTCAATCCTAATGTCACCGACCCCAGAGAACTGCCCCCAGAATTTGCCAAGATTTTACTAGCTCACGATGTCAGCCATGTTGTTTTGGGGTGTGACACGAATATGTACGATGAGATCAAATTGCTACCCCTAGGCTTTTGGACGAGTGATTTTAAGTTTAGCGATTACCTACGCACCAATAGAGATCCAGCCATTAAGCCAGCCATACAGATCATGTACGACGACCTAATTAGGGAGCATGGGGTGCTATGGCTATATAGTTCCATTCTCGTTGTATTGCCGCGCTTGTTGCCAGAGGTAATTAGCCTGTGGTTCAAGACCCGTGGTACGCGCAAGTTCTATCCATTCTTAGATTACGAACATCTGCTCGATCGTTCGCTTTTGGAAATTCGTCAAGAATTTGACCTGTTCCCATTTTTCTGATAAATCGATACATGAATTCTGACAACTAATCACCATGCAGCCAGTATTCAGGCACAACGATTAAAGTTGTACCTTGGCGACGCACGATTACTACCTTTTGCTGCGCTGGAATTGTTAGATCGGGATCTTCGCAACGGGCTTTCCAAGATCCACCTTCATACTTTACTCGCCCCGATTGACCAGCAGGAATGGCTGTGAGCGTTACACCTTCCGTTGCATCCTTAAGTTGATGCGAATCTTTGGGGATAAAGCGGCGAGAATACCAAATCAGACCAGCCGAAGCCAAAATCCACAACCCAATTTGTATTTCTATGGATGGAATGACAAACGCGATCGCTGCTACAAATAAAGCTGCTAAACCCATTGCACCCGCAATTAAAAGTGTTGGAATAGGAACGAGTAACTCTACCAACAGCAGGGCAATGGAAATTACAAGCCATATTTGGCTAGGCGTCAGGTTCATTCATTTTTAGGATCGGGTGCAATATTAGAGGGTTTACCAATGACGGTGTTGGGTTTGGGACTATTGACTTTAATCTTTTCCTGTTTGTGTTTGTCAGAGGAATTGACGGGTGACTTACTTTTGGCAACTTCAACAGGTAGCTTGAGATCGGGGGCTGGATTTGCCGCTGTCGGAGGAACCGTTAGACTAGGGGCGGTTGACAGTAACCCACTGAGACCATTCACCAAATTACGAATGTTGTTGCGGAACTTGGGATCGCCTGTGAGTTCGTCTAGATCGGCGGTAATCTTTTGAGCATTGGCAAAGGTGGCACGGGCAGAATCTAGGGTCTCTCTAAGCGCTGCGATCGTGGCAGGATTATTCATTTCGCCCGTAAGTTTGCGCAGGTTCGATGCGGTTTCTGCGGCATTTTCTGAGAGCTTTTGTAGGCTTTCCACAAACTTACCATCGGCAAGCAAGGGCTTGGCACTGGCGATCAGCGATCGCGCTTCTCTCGATGCGGCGGCAATACCATCAAGGGTTTGTGCTAGTTTTTCGCGATTAACTTTGATTAAATCATCAGCACTACTAGCAGTTTGCGTAACCTGATCGGCAGCCCTAGCGATCGCTGTAGCTGTGTCTCCAAATTTGGAAGCTTGACCTTCAAAGGTACTAATGGCACGGGTAGCAGTCTCCGATAGCTTTTTGAAACTGCGGGCAGTCGCCTCAACGGTTTGTAAGGTACTGCTCAGCTTCTCGATTAGCCCTTGGTCGTTAATTTTGCGGAGTGCGAGTGTAGTTTCTCTGAGGGTTTGCGTAAAGTTAACACCGCGTTCTCCCTCGATCGTCTTTCCCTGACAGACAATGACTTGGGCATTACAGTTTTGGGCGATCGGGTCAAAGCCAGCATCGTTACCAATATTTGCTTGGGGGAAAATATCAATGGACGTGCCACCTAACAAACCACTTTGCGTAGTTTCTACCGATGATTGCAGTGGAATTGCCAACTTGGGGTTCTCAATCACAACGGTGACTTCAACATTGGCGGATGCGGCGACAATCTTTTGGACTTTACCTACTGCGACTCCACGAAATTTAACGGGGGAGCCGACATCTAACCCACTCGTGTCAGGAAATTTAATCACAAAGCTGAACTGAGGATCGCCGATGCGTAGACCTTTCAGCCAAAAGATGGCACCACCAAACAAAAAGATGCCAACTAAAATCAACAATCCCAATGAGCCGTCGCGTAACGATCTTGACTGCACTACAACTATGCCTCCTTACCCACAATCTGAATTGGTCCTTCCGTACTACCACTAAAAAACTGGCGTATGTGCGGATTATCGGTTGTATCAATTGTACTGATGCTTCCAGAATACCTGATCTCGCCTTTATAGAGCATAATCAGGCGATCGCTGGTGCGGCGAATCGTACTTTCTTGATGGGTGACCACAATAAAACTATCGCAGACCTGCTGTTCTACCTTTAAAGACTTGATCAGATCCTCAATAATGGTCGAGGCTACGGGATCTAGCCCTGCTGTAGGTTCGTCGTAGAGCAGGATCTTTTTGGCGGTGGTGGTCACGGTCGGATCTTCTAAAATGGCACGGGCAAAGCTGACCCGTTTGCGCATCCCGCCTGAGAGCTGACTGGGAAAGCGATCGCAAATATTCGGTAGCCCCACCAAGGCTAGTTTCTCCTCGACCAGTTCTAAAATTTGTTTGCGAGACAGGTGCGATCGCTCAAATAATGAAAAGCCCACATTCTCAGCCACGGTCAATGAGTCAAACAGGGCTGCCTGCTGAAACACCATGCCAATGTTAACCTCAGCTTCTGCCTCTATAACACCGCGAATAGGCTTGCCATTGAGCAGTACCTCACCCTCGTCAGGCTCTAGTAGCCCGCAGATAATCCGCAAGATCGTAGACTTGCCAGTACCCGATGGGCCAATGATTGCGAGCGCTTCACCGGGGTAAACCTTGAGGTCAATGCCATCAAGGATGACATTGTTGCCAAAACGTTTATGGATTCCTCTTAGTTCCAGTAAGGGAGGTTTTTGCAGCGTGATGCTCGATGAGCTAGTCATAAGCTGGACGAAAAAGCTAGGTGAAAAAGCTAGGTGAAAAAGCTAGGTGAAAAAGCTAAATGAAAAACTCTGTGAACTACAAAAAATCACATACCCATAAAACATAGCATGAAGCACATAAACCCACTTGCTGCACCTGTAGGCAATAATGCTGAGGGGCTTATGAATTCAAGTGCTAAAAAAAGCCTACGGTTAGCAGGCTTTATAAAATCGATGAATTTTTAATTTGGGCAGGAAACCTGTTGTAGTTTATTGGTTTGATTCAGTCTAGTGAAAATATTCAGCCTAGTGAAAAAACTACTTAGCCAAAACGACCGCTGACATACTCTTCAGTGGCAGTTTGCTTGGGCGAGCTAAAGATCACTTGCGTGCGATCGATTTCAACGAGTTTGCCAGTGCGTTGTCCTCTCTTATCGAGTTCTGTATTAAAGAACCCTGTCATATCAGATACCCGCGAAGCCTGCTGCATGTTGTGGGTGACGATCACAATCGTGAAGCGTTGTTTGAGTTCTGTCATCAGTTCCTCAATTCTCAGCGTAGAAATTGGATCGAGTGCAGCACAAGGCTCATCCATTAAGATTACTTCTGGTTCCACTGCGATCGCACGGGCAATACATAATCTCTGTTGCTGACCACCAGAAAGAGCGAGTCCACTTTCCCCCAATTTGTTCTTGACTTCTTCCCAAATTGCCGCCTGTTTTAGCGATCGCTCGACGAGATCGTCCATATCGCTCTTGCTACCCTTAAAACCATTGATGCGGGGACCAAAGGCAATATTTTCATAGATGGATTTTGGGAATGGGTTGGGGCGCTGAAACACCATGCCAATACGACGACGGACTGCAACGGGGTCAATTTGAGAATCGTAAAGGTCATGCTTCCCAAAGGTGATCTTACCTTCTACTCTGGCACCAGCAATCAGATCGTTCAAGCGATTAAAGCAGCGTAAAACCGTACTTTTGCCACATCCAGAAGGTCCAATAAACGCAGTGATCTGGTTAGTGTTAATAGCTAAGTTGACTCCAGAGACGGCTAGATGAGAACCGTAATACACGTTGACATCATCAGCCTTGATGATTGCGCTTTCCATAGGATTTGAATTCATGATCGCTTTTGATGATTTTGGGGTTAATTGAGATTTACCAGAGATCTAAAGTTGTTTGCGGGCAGCACAGTTTCGATATCCATATCTCAGCTATGTATCAAATGTGAGCCTTTTGTCTACCTTCTCATATCAGTTTGCTAGAGGTAACTTCCTAGATAAAATCATTCCTCTATTTAGATAACCTTAAACATGAAAGTGGGAGAGGTAATAAAATAACTAGTTGGGCAAATATGCTTCTTCCATTTATCCAAATCAGATAAACATAGATGATTTGGGAAGATTATATTGTGGGATTAATGGAATTCTCAGAATAAGTTCTTCTCAATTCATAATTATTTTAAATTTACCGTTCACATTAATAATTACATACCCTACCTCTATATTACGCTATTAATCGAAAATTATAGTTGTAGGGTAATTGTTAGCGCCTCATTTAGAAATATATATCACCTCGGGCACACTTTTGTGAAAAGCTTTTTAAAAGTCATGAAAACCTTACTGTGAGATAATTTTAGCGCAAGTAAGTATACGAGATTAGTATAAAATCTTTGATTTACTGCATAAATATTTAGATTATTTTGCTACCTTTAATACTGCATTTTTTTCGCCTTAACTTTCCCTTTACCTTTAAGTTGTATTGTGGTTTTGTTTGTGCTTTAAAACTTTGGCTCATCTACGAGCCGCTGATTTTAAATGGCTTGAAGTTGACATAGTGTGGTTTCACGCATTGTCGTTTTTTAGAGCAAGCACAGTAGCTTATCTAAAAGTATTTCCAAAGAAATACTTGATGTAAGCAACTCCAGAACTATTAAAGGTTTCATCACATCATCACTATGCGTCCTAGCTTGAAACTATCTCGTCGTAAGGCAATCTATCTATCTCTTGGTGGACTTAGCTTTGCCGTGGCATCTTGTACTTCGTCAACTCCTACTGCTACGACCGAAACGAAACCTGCTACCAGCAGCCCTACTTCTACTACTGCTGCTAACACACCTGCATCTACATCTGCTCAGATAGCAGGTGGTAAGCCTGTAAGTCTCAGTGGTGCTGGTGCGACATTCCCCGCACCTCTATACCAACGTTGGTTTTCAGAATTTAACAAGAAAAACTCTAACGTTCAAATCAGCTATCAATCCGTAGGTAGCGGTGCAGGCGTCAAGCAGTTTATCGCTGGAACGGTTGACTTTGGCGCAAGCGATACCGCCATGAAAGAAGAGGAAATTGCCAAGGTCACCAAAGGTGCGTTACTGTTGCCTGTTGCCGCTGGTAGTATCGTGCTTGCCTACAACTTACCGGATGTTAAAGAACTCAAGTTCAGCCGCGAAGTCTACGCCAATATCTTTTTAGGTAAGATTACAAAGTGGAACGATCCAGCGATCGCCAAGATTAACGAAGGCGTCAAACTTCCCGATCTTCCTATCTCTGTAGTTTATCGTTCGGATGGAAGCGGTACTACGGGCGTATTTACCAAGCACTTGAGTGCTGTAAGTGCTGATTGGAAGGGTGGGCCTGGTGAAGGCAAATCAGTTCAATGGCCAACTGGTACAGGTGCTAAGGGCAACGAAGGCGTAACGGCTCAAGTTCAGCAAACTGTTGGTTCGTTTGCTTATATTGAGTATGGCTATGCTGTTCAGAACAAAATCTCTTTTGCCACAATCGAGAATAAAGCTGGTAAGTATATTAAAGCCGATCCTGAAAGTGCTTCGAAATCACTTGCAGCGATCGAGTTACCTGCCAGTTTCATTGCCTTTGGTCCCGACCCATCAGGTGATGCTTCCTACCCGATCGTTTCTTACACTTGGCTGTTGCTCTACAAGAAGTATGACGATCCTGCTAAGGCTGAGGCGATCAAAGCCATGCTGGAGTGGGTCATAACTGACGGACAAAAACTCAGTGGCGAGTTGGGATACGTACCACTACCGACTGAAGTGGTTACTAAAATCAAACCTGCAATCGCAACGATTGCCTAAGCGATCGTTAAATGGCAATCTTCCCCGAGACTGCTTTCTGGTACTAGGGCAAAGTTTAGAGAGACAATTCTCGACCTTGCCCTTTTCGCTTAGCCCTTGATTTTGTTGTTTTTAATCCATATCATCAATATTTGAATAATGAGTTCCGAAACTGTAAGCACTGAAGTCAAACTGCCACGGCGCTCTGGGCTTGCGCAAGCGCTCGATAAGGGCTTTGTTTGGCTGACCCGAATTTTTGGAATTGGTGTCGCTGTTATCTTGATCTCGATGGTAATTAAGGTGGGAATCGATGCCTTTCCTGCCATGAGTAAGTATGGTCTGGGATTTCTTGTTTCTAGCGACTGGGATGTAACTAGAGATGCTTACGGGGTTTTGCCTCAAGTGTATGGCACACTGGTTAGTTCTTTTATCGCTTTGCTGATTGCAGTACCGATTGGTGTAGGGGTCGCCACTTTTTTGAGTGAAGAATTTGATTTTCTACCAAAAAAAATACAAGAAATTCTTGTATTTTTAGTGGAGCTGTTGGCAGCAATCCCCAGTGTGGTCTATGGTCTGTGGGGTATTTTTGTATTGATTCCAATCATTAAACCCGTTGGTGATTTTCTATTTGCCAATTTTAAATGGTTCCCTCTATTTAGCACACCACTAAGCGGAACTGGAATGCTCCCCGCAGCGATGGTCTTGGCAATTATGATTTTACCGACGATCGCGTCGATTTCTCGTGAAGCTATGATCGCCGTTCCAGCAGATTTACGCCAAGCTTCTATTGGTTTAGGAGCTACACGATGGGAGACGATTATCCAAGTTTTACTTCCAGCTTCTTTTTCAGGTATTGTCGGGGCAGTAATGTTGGCACTGGGTCGTGCCATGGGTGAAACGATGGCTGTCACGATGCTGATCGGTAATGCTTCGCAACTCAGTTTCTCAATTTTAGCCCCTTCTAATTCGATCGCGGCAAAGTTAGCGAATGAATTTGCTGAAGCCGATGGTTTGCAGATTTCTGCCTTAATGTATGCTGCATTCGTTCTATTTGGTCTAACACTGTTGGTTAACATTCTGGCTGAATTGCTGATTTTACGCGTGCAGCGAATCAAGTAGCTTTGTCAATTCGTTCATTCAACCTCCTTATTCAAGCCTAATTAATCTTCTGCTCTCAAACCCAATGATTTTCGTTGACCTATGACACCCGAACCTCAAAATTTAACTGTAAGTAGAATCCCGATGGGAACCTTGGTGAGAAGCTCAGCTTCGCCACGTACGCTTTTTGGTAATGTGATGACAACGCTGACAGTTGGTGCAGCCGCGATCGCACTGTTACCATTGGTTGCCGTACTTACCTATGTGATTATCAAAGGGGCAAGTAGATTGGACTTGGGTGTCTTTACCCAACTTCCCCCTGCTCCCGGCATTGCTGGGGGCGGTTTTGGCAATGCCATTGTGGGAACTCTGGTTATGGTAGTAATTGCTGCTTTAATTAGCGTTCCATTTGGGGTCATGGCAGCCATTTTTGTGTCAGAATTTGGTGGCAAGAAGCCGATTGTTTTTTGGATTCGCTTTGCGACCAATGTCTTGAGTGGTGTACCTTCGATCGTGGTAGGTGTGTTTACTTATAGCATTATTGTGATTAAAGGTGGATTTTCTCTAGGTTTAGGATTTTCAGCATTTGCAGGTGGTGTAGCACTGTCAGTATTAATGCTGCCAATTATCGTTCGTACAAGTGAAGAAAGTTTAAAACTTGTACCTCAAGAAATTCGCCAAGCCTCTGTTGGTATTGGTGCGACGAACTTTCAGACGGTGTTTTTTGTGGTTTTACCAGCCGCTTTGCCAGCGATCGTTACGGGTACAATGCTTGCTGTAGCGCGAGCAGCAGGAGAAACGGCTCCTCTAATCTTCACAGCTTTATTTAGTCAATACTGGTCACATGGAATCTTCGAGAAATCAGCTTCATTGGGCGTACTTGTCTATAATTTCTCAATCGTGCCCGGTGGTCCTCAGTTTATTAACCAACAGCAACTTGCGTGGGCAGGGGCGCTCGTGTTGGTTGTAATGATCTTGATTACTAGTATTCTTTCTCGCCTTGCTACAGGAAAGAGAACCTATTAAAAGAGCATTCGCTATGACTCAGATCCTGCACCTTTAAGCAAGATACTAAGATGCAGGATCGCAACTAGCTATGGTAATCTCCGCCTGACCCATACTTCCATTGGTCATACCATCTTTGCCAGTAGTATCGCTGTTCGGGTAGGAGATTCTCAAAGGTTGGTTCTAGAGATTTCCCCAAGCGATCGAGCAAGCTGTATCTTCCCAAATTCATATAATGCTGCATCCAGTCTAGTAAGGGGGGGATGCCCACCTGCGTCACGATCTTTGTAACTAGGACGGGATCGGCGATCGCCATGCTAAGCATTGTTTGAGACAGGGCTGGAAACTGAACCACATCCTGCAAAAAAGGCTTTAGGACTGGATCGCCTAACTTCTGCATGGATGCAAACACGGTAGAAAGAAGATAGTTGATCGCATTCCCCTCTATTTTTTGATTGATGCCTACACTCATGGTTTTTTGGAAAAGCCATGTCACCGATAAACTAGGTTGATAGGGCTGAAGCGATCGCAGATCGTTACGACTCAAGAAATTTCCACTCAAGGCAGCATCAATACCATTGGTGAGCCGCGTGAGATGGCGCACCATCGCCCCAAAACCACCAAAACTAAGCGGCGATTGACTGCCGCTACTGTCACCAACTTGTAAAATTCGATGCCATGCTGTTTGCAAGGGAGTTTGCTGGTAGGAAGGAAAGAAGCCAAAAAGGGTTCGTTTAAATTTCAGGGCTTCCAACTCAACATCTTGATATTGGGGTAACCAGTGCAGATAGTCGGCAAATAGCTGAGAGAAACTGGGGCGGGCTAAATCGGCATCGACATAGGTGAATAGATAGGTGGTTCTCCCCTCTTTAGCGGGGAAAGCTTCCCAAAAGTACTGACATTGATTTTGAATCGGTGCGAATGTATAAATCAAATCGCCATAGGCTTTGGCTGGGATGCCTTGGGCGCAGCTACCCACCACCATACAAACGCCTTCGGGTTTAGTTCTCTGCCTATTTTCAATCCGAGCTTGACGCGCGATCGCACTAAAATGTCCCATCGCATCCAGCAGCAACCGTGCTGTAATTTTTAGCTTCTCGCCGTTGGATTTATGCGCCACTTCGATTTCGATGCCATTGGGATGAGCGATCGCCTGCTGAAATCCCATATTCTCTAGTAATATTCCGCCATGCGCGAGGAATTTCGCCTTGAGCGTAGCCAAGAGGAATACAGGATCGACCCCAATATTGAGCACATCTCGCACCCACAGTTCGATACCTTGATGAAATCCCACACGACCGGGATTATATTCGGTGGCGATCGCCTGTTCTAGTTCGTGACTCGTCAGCAAATCTAAGGCGAGAAATGCCTCTAGCTCTGGACGTGAGATGTTCCATTCCTGCTCTCTACCTTTGAGAATGCCCTGCTCGATTACCAGTACCCGCCAACCGCGAAGCTGAAGGGCACAGCCAATAAAAATCCCCAATGTTCCGCCTGCGATCGCAACATCAAAGTCATTCTCTACCAAGAGCGTGTCACTCTCACTAATTACCGATGGATTCTGTTTGCTAGAATGCACGGTCTCGCGATACGAAAGCCAAAATCGATCCATACGATCCAACTGACCCAACAGATCTACAGGCATTTGTGGAAGTAGGTTTTCCAACTGGGTCATTGCAGTATAAATATGAAAGGATATTGACTACTTCCAGTTTTTCTTGAGTTAAGGGCTATGGTGTAAGCAGCAATCAAACTTACCCCCTTTAATTCCCCCTTGCAAAGGGGGAAGATCGGAAATCTAGTTCCCTCCCCTTTGCAAGGGGAGGGTTAGGGAGGGGTAATAGTCTTCTTATCCAATTAACGCGATCGCTCGTTTCGTTAAAGCATCCGCAGTAATGCCATTGAACTCCATCAGTTGACCCGCAGTTGCCGTGGTTTCACCCCGCTTCCATGCGAAGGTGTCTCTGGGTTGCTGAGCGCGCAACATAATAGGTTCTAGCATTCCCGAAGCACCGCCCGTAATGCCAATTAGAGCATCACCAGAGAATAAGCGAGTGAAGCCAGCATCATCCAAAAAGTCGCCATCGGGTTCGGAACAGGTATCCCAAGCCGTATCGTGAAGGCGATAAAGCCGACGGGGATTAACGACCGAGACAATTTTGGAGCCGATGCCTTGGGCTTGCAGTTGCTTCGCCGCTTCGTAGGCAGGAAGTAGCGTCATATCGCCAATCACGGCAAAGACCACGGTTTTATTACCAGCGATTTCTTGCAAAATTACTGCGCCATCTTGGAGCGCCTGTCTGGTGTCTGCAAACGAGGTGCGAATTGGTAAAGGAGACTTACTTGCCGTAATTACCACCCCTTTATTCTTGGTTCCCAATGCCCAGTCATAGCAAACTTGAATGCTATTGGCATCAGGTGGGAACAGAGGGAAGATATTCCCATTGCGCATCATGGCAGCAAAATAGGCTTCGATTTCAGGTCGTTGATGCGTCCAGCCATTGCGACCCTGTTCCAAAGCACCAGCGGTAAACAGACAAATGGTCGAGGGTGTAGGACGGCGGAGTTCTGCCATTGCCTGCGTTACAGTTTGCCAAATTGGCACACCATTAATCGCAAAAGACTCATAGGAACACCAGAGCGTGCGACTTCCCAATAGGGATAAACCGACCGCAAGTCCCGCGCAGGCATCTTCGCTCAGAGGTTCGTAGACCTGTCCGCCCGGCGTTTGGTTGTAAAGGGGGTCATCGGTAGGATGGTTGATCTTTAGTGCCTGATTGATATTGGCAATTCCAGAAGCTTCATTTCCATCGGCATTGGTAACGATAAAAGATTTATCGGTTTGTCCGACATAGCCCACCAATTGTCCCATCGCCGTTGTGGAAACCTTAGGATCTCCTCCGATCGCGTATTCTTCTAAAGGCAAGGTTCCCAAATCCACCAGAGGCAAGATGGATTCCGTTACAGCTACCTTAGAGGCAGAACCACCAGCAGCATGTTCGTAATTGGAACGTACGGTTTGCCATGCACTAGGGGAGAGCGCTCTGGTCTGGAGTCCATTCACCACATCAGGATTGTCGAGCGTGTGGTGCGCGTAAAGATTGTGAGATTTTGCCCCCTTGGCATGAACGCCAGCCCCTTTGAGTTGCTTCACGATCAGCACAGTTAATTTGCCGCCCAATGCCGATTTTGCGGCGCGATCGGCTGCCACCAGCACTGCCTCAGTAAAAGCCAGACGTTGTTTGAGTGAAAAGATGGTGCTATCGACATATTCGCCCGTTTGACCGCGATCGTCAAAATCCTTGGCATTCACCAAAATCACTTCTTCAAACCCATTCCCCGACCAATAGGCAATCATTTCCTCATTGGTTTTGGTCGATACCATGCTGTGATGCTCTTGGCTAAAGCCGTTCCAAACCAGTACGGGCAAGAAATTTGTAACTTGAGGATAGGCCGTGTGGAAATGTGCCATCGCACTCATGGGGTAAGGCTCACCCATGCCGCCATCGCCCATCGTAAAGGGAAAGAGCTTATCGCGGTGTAGTAGCGCTCCAGCCATGGCAAAATGTTCGCCTTGCCCTAGGGGCCCGGCGGGAGCCAAAATTCCGGGAATAAAGCCCGATAAATGCCCCAGCAAGCCATGCTTTTCGCGAAACCGCTCGCGCAATTGGGTGACTGTACGAATTCCCATGTCCTCTAAAGAACGGTCTAGGAACATCGCACTATAAAATCCCGGGGCATGGTGTCCCACTTCGGTGGGGATATTTTTATGTCCGAGCATAAATAACGAGGCATAGGCCTCAACCGAACTCGCAAAGCCGCCCGGATGCCCCGATGCTTTACTCGCCGTAACCTGAAGCGTAAGGTAGCGGAGGGCATCTGCTGCCAGCAAGGTTTGAAACACAGCCGCAGGATCTTTGGGGTCAGTTACCGCAGGTTTATCGGCAGCGAGTACAGGCGATCGCCCGTAGGTTTCAAACCCCTCTAATTCTTCACCAAAGTACTGAATACCTTCACAAAAATCGGGAGCTGAGGTTTTGATGTCTGGGGTTGCGACCATATTAAATTCCTTGTCTGACACGAACAATGCAAGTAAATTTCGGCGTTAGGCTAACTAAAAGTCATACCTAATTTGCCATGTTCGATCTTATACGCTCATGCGTACCTTAAGCGCAGATTGCATGTTGCTAATCTTGAGGATAGTTGGCTGTTACATAACCCCAAGTCTTTAGCTGAGAACTTTTGCAGATGAAGCTGCTAAGTTCACAGATTTAGCGTGATATAAATCACACGTGATTTTGTCATGCACAACCTACACTAATTCTTGTAGGAACAAGTTTATCGATGGCAAAGTCAAGCTTTTGAGCTAACCTACCGCAGGCAAACGGGATTTTGGGAATTTTAAGGTTATCGATTTGTAGTTAAATTGGGAAGAAAGTTTTATGAAGTTACATCAGACATTACAGGCGATCGCAGTTACAGCCTCACTCAGCATTGCATCCGTAGGAATCAGCGCCACGATCGCTGCCCCAGACGCCAAGGCTTCTTCTCAAGATGTAATTTTTATTAATAACAACACGCGATCGACGATCGCTTTACAACTCGGTGGCGATCGCTTTGAGATCGGTTCTGGTATTTCCGCCAGCTATCCAGTACGAAGCAATACTAAACTCTGCTTAGACAATGCGGTCAATCGCACGAAACAAGAATGTTTCCAAATCAGAGCGGGACGTAGTTACACGGTGATTCGGGCAAGTAACGGTAGTGTGAAACTGCTCCAACTTTCTGATACTTTTGTCGTTCGTAACAATTAAATTTCAATTAAATCAATCTGACTGTATTCCCTCATCGAGTTGATGGAAGAGATAGCTTGGAAGAGTCGGTGCGCTAGTCTCATACCATCAACTGCTGAAACTCCAAAGAATCCCGAATATTCGCAAAACTTTCATCCGTTTTTGCTTTTTCCTTAAGATCGCGATCGCCATAGAGAAGTGCTGATTTTAGCTGTGCGATCGCCAAACTTAACTGCTTTTGTTCGGCATAGCAGCAAGCTTTGTTGTAATAGGCAAGAGCATTTTTGGCATCTATCCTCAGAATTCGATCGATAAAGTCGATGGCTGCATCATATTCACGGAGCAAGCAGAGAATATAGCTGTGAGTATCGAGAGAAATTAATTCGCGCGGATCGATTTGCAAGGCGCGATCGCTACAAGCAAGGGCATTTTCTAACTGATTTAAAGCAATCAGAATTTTTGCTTGTGCAATCCATGCCGAGATGGATTTCCTGTCAATTTCTACGACTTGCCTGTAGACCTGTAAAGCCTCTTCTAAACATTCCTTTTTCCATAAAATCTCTCCTTTAAGCTGCCAAAGGTATGTTGTCTGAGGTTCTAGGGCAATTCCGCGATCGCAGGCTTCTAGCGCTTCATCGTCGCGGTGCAAATTCTTTAAGATTCCAGCTTTTAACTGGCAAATATAGGCGTTATTGGGAATTTCGGATAACAGGCGATCGCATCGGGCTAGGGCTTCTGTAAAATGTCCTAGATTCCATTGGGCAAGGATAAGGTGTTGTTCGATTCCCAAATCGTTGGGATGTTCGCAGAGCCACGGTTCCCAAATACAAATCGCCTCAGCATAATTTTTGCGTTGGAACAGGATGTCGGCTTTAAGCAGCAATGCTTGTGAAAAGTCGGGTTGGATGGCGATCGCCTTGTCTAGATCCCGTAACGCAGCATCTAATTTCCCCGTTCGTTGATAGGCTAACGCACTTTCGTAGAGCGCACGGTGCTTAGGGGTGGTCAACTTACGCGCGATCGCAAAGATAATAAAGATTCCAATTGCTAGAGGAGGGGATGCTTTTTCAAACAGCGTAAATCCTGTTTGGATATATTCGCGATCGATGGTTAAAAGCCCTGTGAGTTGGTAACACCATCGTGAAAACTGCCTGCTAAAAGCAGGTGAAAACCAGAATAAAGCAATTAGAATGGCGAACCCATATTGTTTGAGGGGCTCAATGGTTTTCTGCCATTTCTTGGATAACCAAGGTTCAATTACGCCATAACCATCTAAAAAAGGAACAGGCAAAAGATTAAATATAGTTACGAAAACCTGCAAATAGATCAGTACAGCCAGTCCGAGAACGAACCAATATTTTGCGATAATGGGGCTCAATGACGCCAAAAATGGGTCTGTCGGCAACGGGTGTAAATCTCCTAACTGGGAAAGCTCTTGGAGATGACTTGGCGACAATTGGCTAAATATCAACTTGTAAATCACAACTAAAATAATTGTCGCCACAAAACTTGCCAGTGGTCCAGCTATGGATGTAAGGCTCAACCAAAAACGGTTGCGAATTTGACTGGTATTAATATATACCGCTGCCCCTGGGAGTCCAATCCCCCCAATCAGCAAAAACAGCATAGGCAAGATCAGGGATAAAACGGGATCGACATATTTTAAGGGGTTAAGCGTTAAATATCCTTTCTCTTTGACGGAGGTATCGCCTCCCCAATATGCCGCGATCGCATGTCCAAATTCATGCAAACATAATGACAGCAACCATCCTAAGAAAACGAGTATAGTAAGCTGATACATAATGCTGCCAGTTTTTTGATTTAAGCGGAAAGCATGGTGGTGATGGCTTTACTTGACTAATCTGGAGGAGATTCGCGAATAACCTTAGAGTTCTTACTCACGATATTTCATCTTCTAGATTGTTTGTATAGTTTATCTCACAAGTTAAAGTGTTTGAAATTACGGCGGAGTATATCTTGCATTGGATATACTGGGTTCAAATAGATCGCTTGACGCAATCGCTGGCTATACTCCTATGCATATCGATCCAGACTCAAATCTTCCATCAGACAACTACAAACTTTTAACGAATCTCGTTATTCCACGTCCGATCGCTTGGGTAACTTCACAAAATGCACAGGGTGTTGTGAATCTAGCTCCCTTTAGCTTCTTTAATGCTGTGGGTAGCAACCCGCTCTATCTGATTATCAGTATCGCCGATCGCGATGATGGCGGGCTTAAGGATACAGCAAGTAACATATCCTCAAGTGGCGAATTTGTTGTGAACTTGGTAACAGAAGAACTGTTGCCTGCCATGAATATCTCTGCTGCTAACTTCCCGAGCGATGAGAGCGAAGTTACCGCTGCTGGTTTACATATGGCAGAATCAAAGAAGATCGAGGTTCCCCGCATTGCCGAAGCTCAAGCCAGTTTGGAATGTACGCTTCACAGCCAACAAGCTTTGGGAGTCTGTACGCTGTTTGTCGGGCAGGTTGTCATGTTTCATGTTGCCGATCGCTTAATCGGCGATCGCTTTCACATCAATGGCTTTGCCCCAATCGGTCGTCTTGGCTCTCCTTCTGTTTACTGCCGTACCAGCGATCGCTTCGATCTTCCTCGCATTAGCCACGACCAATGGCAAAAGGGTAATCTTTAAAATGTTCTCAACACCGATCGGACTTCATTACTGCTCTCTATGCCACTCTCGGCTGAATATTTTGTTCCCTTATCAAAGAGCAACTTCGCAAGCGATCAAAACTGCCCAAATTGCTATAATTTAGGTGGATGGTGATGTTACAACATTGCTTGCTTTCCCTGATGCGGTTTTCCGAGTAGGTGCGATCGTTACTCCGCTTCAGCAGACCAGAAACTAGATGCTTACATGCTGAAAAGCCTACGTTTAGAAAATTTTAAAAACTTTAAAAGCGCGGAGCTTTCACTAGGCTCTGGGAGGTGCTTCGAGAATCTTGACAGGCTTCCCTAGGAACTAAAAGTAACTAAACGATGGATAGAATTGACTGAACTTTAGTAGTCAGATAAATCGACTCTTCTCAATTGTTTCAATAGCTTCATCAAGAACTCTCGAACCAGTTCAATTGTTTTTCTCAGCATAAATCGCCCTTCTTCTGTTTGCCACGGGCGCAGCATGAACATCTCCTTAATTGCCAATAGTAAACCTCTAAGTCGCTTTCCTTGTAGCCATAGAGTATGTGCCCGTGCAATTTCTGCGGTTATTCTCATGCGTCGATTTTTGAGTTGGCAAGCAATGTGCATGGCTTCTTTGTAGCTCTCCTCCGCTTTTGCGAACTCAGATAGGCAGTTATAGCAGTGACTGGCATTGGAAAGAGTAAAACCTCGAAAAACGTCATCTCCAATTTGTGCCGAAATTTCTGTGCCTTCGCGTAAATACCTTAGGGCTTCTTCATATTTTCCCTGGCGAGCATAGGTAGCGCCTGTAGAGTTTAGTGCATCAACTTCGTCAAAGCGGTTTCCAGCTTCTCGGCTAATTTGCAGGTATTCGAGTAAGTAATGGAGTGCTGCTTCATATTTGCCGCTTGACGTGGATATATGCCCTAGCACGCGTAAACCTTCCTTTTTTAGCTCGAGATCGTCTAGCTCTCGGCTAATTTCTAACTGCTTTTCCATGATCAGAATTGCCTGTCTAGACTTTCCCAAAAAACTATAGGCTGCAGCCAATCTGCTCAGTGTCGTTGCAGTGAGTTTGAGATCCCCAATCTCTCGACTAATCGCTAACGCTTTTTTGCTGACACGAACAGTTTGAACAGGCTTATTGATACAATAAGAACGAGCCAGTTCACTCAATGCTATAGCTTGCTGTTGTAGGTTTTGAGTCTCAAGCGCAATTTCCCATTGTTGTTGATAGTAGGCGATCGCCTTACGATCTTGACATTGGAGAAAAGCGACTCTTCCTAACCCACCTAATGCTTCTACTTCAGAATTGCGATTTATGGTTGTGCGAGCTATCGCTAATTGCTCTTCGTAAGCTAAAAGCGCAGGCTGTGGTTGTCCCAAGCTGTAATATGCTTCTCCTAAACCATTTAGCAAAAAACAGTCAAACGCCGCATCTTGTTTCCCTTTTAATCTGCTATAAAGTTCAATCTGTTCTCGGTAATAGCCCCAATTTCCAAGTTGTTTGTGCAGCGCTTGTTCGATCTGAGCAATTTGAATTGGAATAAAGAGAATCTTTTGTGCCTCTACAAATATTGAAGCATGGCAGAGATGGTGGAATGCTTCTAGATAGCCTTTCACTTGCTCTAGGTTAGAAGCGTCCCGATCGGGCTGATATTCATTGAGCCAATAAAAAGCTGCAAGTAGCTTTGCTCTTTCTTTCGTTTTGAGTTTGCGAGTAGGGATTCCTTGTGTTTGAGTGGCGACTTTGGACTGAGGCAGCATAATCTGCCCTGCGGCATCACAACATAGATTCAGCATTTCTTGCCTTGTAAGTTGCTGTAATTCTAATGTGGTGTTTACAATCATCGATCTCAGTTGGTTTCGCTAGCGATCGCAATCTCGATCTTCAAACCCAGCATATTGAGCCAATGAACTAAGCCAAATATGGCTTCGCTGCCTTGTTTTTTCAGCAATTCGTCTAGCTCTTGGATATGTGATTTTGATAACTCTGGTGACATAGACACTTCACCTAGAGCCTTTGCAACATCACTGAGCGCAAGTTTCAGCAAATCATTTTCAGGATCTTTTACTTCTAAGATGGCTGTGAGGTAATGGGCTGCTTCTGATGGTTTTTTGAGAGATACTATCAGTGCATCAACATAACTATCACTTGTCGGTGTTTTAACGCTGTTCATAATCTGCCCAATACTCCTTAGCTTTGCGAATATCTCGTGTCTGCGTACTTTTGTCGCCACCGCAGAGAAGTAGCACGATTGTCGAGCCGACTTGACCAAAATAAACTCGATAACCAGAGCCATAATCAATTCTAAGCTCAAAAACTCCATCTGCCAAGGACTTGAAATCACCTAAATTTCCAAGGCTGGCACGTCTAAGTCTTTCATTTATTTTAGCTCTAACTTTTGAGTCGCGTAGCGCATCTATCCAGATCGCAAAGGGAATCTTGCCATCTTTGGTAATGTAGCGGCGAATCTCCTTGGGGTGTGATTCCATATACTAATTGAACTCTAAGGCATTAGGTCATGCTTCGGCAATTGTTGCATACAGGATAAGATTTTGATGCGTTTGTAAGGACTTTACCAAAAAATAATGTCGCAAATTCTTGCCTTGACCGTACTCTTTTACTTCATTCAAACCTATGTCAGCAATCCGGGGATTTCTTCGCTGGCATTATCAATTTATCTGAAGGAAGCCCTTGGCTTGTCTGCGAGAGAGTCTGCTAATTTTGTTGGGATCGCCTTTTTGCCTTGGATGATTAAACCCATTTTTGGTGCGATCGCGGATAGCTTTCCTCTATTAGGCTACCAGTTCAAAAGCTACTTTATCGTCTGCTATGGATTGGCAACTGGATTTTTCTTGTTTTTAGCTACTCTGAAATCCTATCCATTACCTGTGCTGACAGTAGGCGCAGTGTCAATATCCGCCTGCATTGCTTTTTCGGATGTGCTTGCCGATAAATTTATGATCGAAGTTGGCAAACCAATCGGAAAAACAGGGCTACTTCAGGCTTTGCAATGGACAGGCATGGGGCTTGGTGGGGTAATTACTTCTTATCTAGGTGGACAGATCGCCCAATATCAAACGCTCTCCTTTGCATTTTGGGTTAGTATTATTTTCCCTCTATTGGGAATCGTGGTGGTGCTAGTTTGGATGCCAGAAAAGAAAGTGAAGTCTGGAACAGTTTCTATGCGTAAGAGCTTTCATTCGCTTTGGGTGGCGCTGCGATCGCCGAGTTTTTTAGCGATCGCTAGTTTTGTCTTCTTACTTGGAATTAAGCCGTTACCGCCTTTATTGTATTACCAACGCGATGTACTGAGATTTTCTGAAGAATTTTTTGGTGTTTTGGGTGCATTTGGTTTTTTAGGCATGGGTTTGGGTGTGATCGCTTTTGGTATTTGGTTTCGACAGTGCCAACAAAAAATTTTACTTAAACTAGCGGTAGTTGCGGGTGCGCTTTCGGCTATTTCTCTTGCCTCGATCTTTGATCAAAATAGTGCAATTCTTGCTCAAATCCTCTCTAATTGTGCCGCCATTATTGCCTTTCTCAGTCTCTCAGAAGCGTTTGTCCGCTCTTGTCCCGATCGGATCGAAGGTACGTTTTATGCCTGCTTTGTCTCTGTTGTAAATTTCGCTGCTATGATTGGTGCGATCGCAGGGGGCTGGCTCTACGATCGTGGTTTTCCTTTTCCACTTTTGGCGATCGGGGCTGCTCTCTATGGCACTCTCGGTTGGTTATTTCTTCCTATTGCGAATGGAAACTTTACAAGCGATCGATGATTACTCATCTTCCAACTTATCGAGATGATCTAGGGCGACGCGGCGAATGATGCTATGCAATCGATAGAGCGTTTTTTTGTCAGTATTCTGTTCTGTTTCTAGTAAAAACCGACGTTGCAATGTCAGAAATGCTGATTTAGCTTCTTCTTCTGAGCAAAGGTCTTCGATCATAATCAAGCATGCTTTTTTTTCAACAGCACAGCGATATTCTGAGATCATGCAGATCATTAAGTAGGCAAGTCGTGAGGACTGATAGAGTCGTTTAAATGTACTTTCTACCCGCTGTCTGACCAAATCTTCTAAACTTAGGCTGTAACGATCTAGCCGAGGGCGATCGCCTTTATTTTTAGGGGCAGATGAGTTTTGCATTCGTTCTACATCTTCTATCTCTTGTCCATATTCTTTCCAATATGCTTGTACATCTCCTGCAAAGGGCAAACTCCGTATATCCCCAGCAATGACTCTCAATGCAAGTGGATGTCCCTCGTAGACATGAATGATGCGCTTAAGTAACTCTAACTCTTTCTCTTCTGGGCAAATATCCCAAGCTTGAAATAGATCGAGTGCTTCAGACTCTGATAATCCTTTAAGATCCATAAACTCTTGACGAGAACCTGAGTAGCGACCTTCGGCAAGGGTGGGAATACGATACTGCGAAGTCAGGACAACTCGACTTGGCATCCGATCGACTTTGAGGATTTGCTCTAGAAATTGTTTAAAAGCTGGCTCCAAAAAATCATGCATCCCGTCCGATATCGTGGAGAGCAATGCTTCTGCCATATCTAACACTAATAAGCATGGATGCGATCGCAAAGCTCCTACTGCAATCATTACCAGTTTTTCAGGTTGCTTTTGTAGCTCTTTGTCAGCAGCGACAGTTTCTCCTACTAAACATTTCACTACCACCTCAAAGTTTGGTGGTTGCTGGTCGAAATTCACCACTTTAAGGATTGGGAATGTCTGGCGTAGTTCCATATCTACAGAGAGTCTTGCTGCTAGGGATGTTTTACCAATTCCTGTGATTCCCATTAATGAAAGAATACGACACTCTGCTTGTAGCTTGTTTATCAACTCAGCAATCAATGCCTGCCGTCCAACCCATCTGGTTTCTACTGGATCGATAATGTCAAGGCGATCGCTTTCTTTAAGACCAGTTTCTTGGAGAACTTCTGATTCATTATTCCATTCAACAACCTCAACCCAATCCACCCCAACTGCATTACAAATTAATTTAAACATTTCAGTCCTTATCGGTATTTGGCTGTGAAATCGACTAAGTGTTGTTCTAGAAACATGGGCTTTATTAAACCAATCTGGTTCGTATTTATCCCACCCCCTCGCTTTTCTTGCTTTCTCTGCTAATTCAATTCCTTTTTTTGAAGCTATGACCTTAGTACAGGACAAAACCTTGCAATAAAGACAGAAGAGGGGTTTCATAGGA
>NZ_JAZBJZ010000030.1:0-49034 GCF_036349135.1 Tumidithrix elongata BACA0141 | reverse complement strand
GGATGATTCAAATCCTCCTAAAACGTCTTGCTTAACTTCTCAAACACTCTCTAACGCTTGATAACGACTTTGTTTTTTCTTCTTCTGCTTTAGGCAAAGCCAGATTGAGAATCCCGTTTGTATATTTCAGAAGTAACTCTATTATAACTTACTGGTGCTACATGGAAGCCTGAAAATCCCTATATCTAGGCTGTTTTAATAGGGCTCAGCCCTAGCCCTACGGAACTTTTGGCTTCTTTAAAGTTCAAGGAATTTAGGGAGTGAAGAATGTGCTAGACCCTTGCTTACAAATTACCCCAAACTAATTTTGAGCCCATACTTCTCTTTGAGTTGTAAAAGTGCCTCCGCATTACCCCGCACATCATCGACAGGATGGTGAGTATGGGCAGTTTTTCGCAAATGCTTAAAGTTAACAAAGGTATCTTTAACCAGACCTTTATAAAGCGAACCAAGATTCGACGATGAATAGCCAAATGGGTTCTTCCCACAAAAATGATGGAAGTACCAATTGATAAACTGCCAGTCAAATCCATTGTTGTCTGAGATAAAGAGGGGTCTTCCTGAGCTTTCCGCTTCAATCCAATCGGCAAACTTTTCCATTGCCGTTTGAGGTTCTGCAAATGTTAGGGTTTCTTCGCGGCTAAACCCACTAATTTTGAGAGCTTCTGGAATCCATTGTGCTGAAATTGGTTTGAGTTGGGCATAAAACGTTCTACTCAGTGACGGCTCTACCACGATCGCGCCAAAACAAATCATTGAGTAGTCCCCTGGAATTGGCCCATCAGACTCCACGTCAACCATGATGTAACTCATCTGTACCTCACATACCCCTAGGATCTCATTACACTAATTATAGGTATGTAACTATGCGCTCCCTGCGATCGCCTTGTTAGTTTGTCCTGAATGAAGAATGAAAGAGATTGAACTTTGGGCAATCCTAGAGTTCAATCTGGAGTCACGCACGATTCGATTGGGATTTTTTTAGGCAAGATTGGCAAATAACTCTGCGATGTCAGTAGATTGCTCGGTGGTCGGCACTGCAATTCCAGCCTTCGCAATTACCTCTACAATTTTGTTGCGAGCGGTAGCCTGAAATAAAGCATCCACACAGACTTTCGCTACCTTAGGGCGAGGAATACTGCCTTCAAATAGGGTGTCAGCTGGCTTCATAATCACGACATCATCGTTATCTTCGTACTTGAGTCCCCCCGGACGCACGATTGTATAGGGCAGACCGCTCACTTGCAGAAATTCCTCGGCTTGTTTTTTCCAAAATAGAACCAACCAAAATAAGTTTAAGGGATGCAAGACTAAGGAAGTGCAGAGGGATGACACCATCACAAATTGTTCGATGCCCTTGGCTTTGGCAGCATTGACTAAGTTTTTTGTGCCTTCGTAGTCCACCATATAGGGCGCAAAGGGATCGAGGCTAGGCTTTGCACCTGTCGCTGAGAGTAAAACCGTACAGTCAGCGATCGCATTCACAAGCGTTTCTTTCTGTAAGACATCACCAACCACCAACTCGACTTCGGCTGGCAAAATTTTCTTGGCAGCTTCTAAATCTCTGACCAATGCCCGCACGGGAATATTGCGCTTGACTAATTCGGCAACAATGCAGCGACCCGTCCCGCCTGTTGCACCTGCGACAAATGCTTTCATAGAGTTTTTGACTTAATATTTGTTATGCCACCATCTTAATCTTACTTAATATTTATAGGGTCTGCCGTAAGGGCGAGAAGGACAACGCATTAAAACTAAGGAACAGGTAATCGGTGATGGGGAATTGGTAAAATGAGCAATCAGCATTAAGCTTTTGGGACACCACTGATAACTGCTTACTGAATAACTGACAACGACTCACTGATTAGAAGGCACGAAAAACTACTATGTTCGACGAAATTACCGAGAAATTTGAGGCTGCGTGGAAAAAGTTACGCGGTCAGGACAAAATTAGTGATTCCAACATCCAGAGTGCAATTCGGGAGGTGCGCCGAGCCTTATTAGAAGCGGATGTAAACCTGCAAGTAGTCAAAGAAGTCGTCGAGCAGATCTCTAAGAAAGCTTTAGGCACAGAGGTGGTGGCAGGCGTCCGCCCCGATCAGCAGTTCATCAAAGTGGTCTACGACGAGTTAGTGAAACTGATGGGTGAGGCAAACCAACCCCTCGCCGAAGTAGAGCCTACACCGACAATTATTTTGATGGCGGGTTTACAGGGGACGGGTAAAACCACCGCCTCAGCAAAACTGGCATTGCACCTACGCAAACTCGATCGCAGTGCCTTACTGGTAGCAACTGACGTCTATCGACCTGCGGCGATCGATCAGCTCGTAACCCTGGGCAAACAAATCGATATTCCTGTCTTTGAGCTGGGCAGCGATGCCGATCCCGTCGAGATTGCCCGTCAAGGGGTGGCACAGGCAAGAGCGCAAGGGATTAACACCGTGATTGTCGATACGGCGGGACGCTTACAGATCGACCAAAACATGATGGCAGAGTTGGCAAGAATTAAGCAGGAGATCCAGCCGAATGAGGTTTTGCTGGTCGTCGATGCGATGACGGGTCAAGAAGCCGCCAATCTCACCCGCACGTTTCACGAGCAAATCGGGATCACTGGGGCAATTCTCACCAAGATGGATGGCGATACCCGGGGTGGTGCGGCGCTTTCAGTGCGCCAGATCTCAGGACAGCCAATCAAGTTTATTGGGGTAGGTGAAAAAGTTGAGGCGTTACAGCCGTTTTACCCCGAACGTATGGCTTCTCGGATCTTGGGTATGGGCGATGTGCTCACCCTCGTTGAAAAAGCGCAGGAAGAAATTAATCTTGCCGATGCTGAGAAACTCCAAGAAAAAATTCTCTCGGCTAAGTTTGACTTTGATGACTTCCTCAAAAATACCCGCATGATGAAAAGCATGGGGTCATTTGGCGGACTGCTCAAAATGTTACCCGGCATGAAAGTCAACGACGCGCAGTTGCAGCAGGCAGAAGTTCAGCTAAAACGCTGCGAAGCCATGATTAGCTCCATGACCAAGCAAGAGCGCCAAGATCCCGACCTGATCGGCAAAAGCCCAGGGCGAAAGCAGAGAATTGCCAAGGGCTCGGGTTATACCAACCAAGATGTCACCAAGTTGGTGGCTGACTTCCAGAAAATGCGGACGCTGATGCAGCAAATGGGTCAAGGGAAAATGCCCAATATGCCCGGGATGGGTGGCTTTCCAGGCATGCCGGGGATGGGTAATCAGGGGAATACTAGTCCTAGTGGGTTGCCCTATGGAAAGAAAAAGAAAAAGAAGAAAGGGTTTGGGGAGTTGTAGGGTTTATTAGTTGACAGTTGATAGTTGTCAGTTTTGAACTAATTTCCAATAACTGTCAGATCTCAGTCTCAGTAATTTCAAGATATATCGCTAAAATATGCAGCCTAAGTTAATTATTCATGGTGGGGCAGGTAGCTCGCTCGAAAGTAAGGGTGGACTAGAGCCTGTACGCCAGTCTCTTCATGCCGTGATCGCCGCCGTCTATCCTTTATTGTTACAGGGTGAAAGTGCGATCGCTGCGGTCGTCAAAGCCTGCCAACTGTTAGAAGACGATCCCCGCTTTAACGCAGGGACAGGCTCGGTGTTGCAATCTGATGGGCAGATTCGCATGAGTGCCTCGCTGATGGATGGCGATCGCCAAAGCTTTAGTGGCGTCATTAATATCTCGCGGGTCAAAAACCCGATCGAGCTGGCTCAAGCGTTACAAACCAGTGACGATCGCGTTCTCTCAGACTATGGTGCAGCCGAGCTAGCCCGCGAACTTGCCGTGCCGATTTTTAATCCGCTCACCGATCAACGCTTGCAAGAATGGATCGAAGAACGCAAGACCAACTTTAGCCGCAAAATGGCTGAGGTGGCGATGGGAACGATTGGCGCAGTGGCGCTCGATCGCTCTGGTCGGCTTTGTGCGGGCACATCGACAGGAGGACGCGGGTTTGAACGCATCGGACGCGTCAGCGACTCTGCAACGGCGGCGGGCAACTATGCCACACAAATGGCTGGTGTAAGTTGCACGGGAGTAGGCGAAGATATTATAGATGAGGGGCTAGCAACTCGGATCGTGGTTAGGGTGACGGATGGTCTAAGCCTCCAGCAAGCCGTCGAAAAATCTTTTGACGAAGCCCGATCGCGCGATCGGGACTTTGGTGCAATTTGTCTGGATGCCAGCGGGGCGATCGCTTGGGGTAAAACCTGTGCGGTCTTGTTCGCTGCGTATCATGATGGAAATTCGATTGGTGATACGCTGTAATAGATTTGAAAGCATTGTTTGTGCTATTAGGTTTCGTTTATGTTATTGGCTTAACTCAGTGGTTCAACTATGAAAGACGTGATGATTATTGGTGCGGGTTTGGCAGGTTTGACCTGCGCTCGGCAACTTCGCCACGCTGGATTTAAGGTCACCATAGTTGAAAAATCGGCTGGTGTAGGCGGACGCATGGCAACGCGACGGCTGCAAGGAACTTGGGTCGATCATGGGGCACAGTACATCACCGTGAGGAATGATGGCTTCGAGCGATTTATTAACAAGCTGGAAGAAAAAGGCATCGTCCAAAAATGGACGCGAAATTTTCATTACCTCACAGAAAATGGGCTGCGACCTCCAACTGCCGATGAGATGTATCCCCGCTATTGCTGTCCTGCGGGGATGACCGCGATCCCGAAATATTTAGCCAACGAGCACCTTGCCAACGACCAAAAAATAATTTTTAACACCCGTATTGTTGCGGTCAACTGTGATGCTGGGAAGTGGCAACTGATCACCGACCAACGGGAACTCTTAGAAGCAACAGCGGTGGTCGCAACCATGCCTGCGCCACAGTTCTTACCCCTATTTGAATCTGTGCTTGCCCCTGCACCGAACTTTCAACAGGCGGTACGATCGGTGAAATTCTCTCCCAGTATCACGATCATGGCGGGCTATACGCCCGGGAATACGGTGCTTCCAGAATGGCAGGCGATTAAATGCCTGAACGACCCTATTTTGAGTTGGATTGGTTTAGATAGCAGTAAGCACCCTGACAAAGCCATCCAACCTGTGTTTGTGTTTCAAAGTACGGCGGAGTTTGCCAAACATTCTATGGAGGAGTCAGACTTAGAATTGGCTGGTAAGCCGATCTTAAACCGAGTAGGCAAACTTTTAACAAAGTGGTTAAGTAGTCCCGAATGGTGGCAGGTACATCGGTGGCGCTATGCGATCGCCGAAGAAGTCTTAGGTGCTGCTTGTCTATCCACTTCCATTCCATTGCCTCTGGTTTGCGCGGGAGACTGGTGCGCTGGCTCAAATGTGGAAGCTGCCTATCAATCAGGTCTAGCGGCGGCTGAGTCTTTAATGGAATTGGTGAAGTAGTTCAAGCAGCGATCGCTTCTTGGGGTTTCTTATATACCGTGAATTCGGGATAAGGTATTGAGGAGCGTACAAGCGTTCTGGGCGAGCACAGGGGCATCGCCCCTACCACAATTCGTAGGGGCAGCGGATGGTGCGTGCCTGCCCTGATTTGCTGGATAAATGGGATTTTTGGGAGAGAATTTGGCATTTACGGCATCAATAGCTCAGATAAAGGGTTTCAGCTTTTCTTATCCCGAACTGAGGCTATATAGATTCTAAAATTGATTTCAGGGCTTCTAGGCGAACGGGTTTGGCAATAAAATCGTCCATACCCGCCGCAATGCAAATATCGAAGTTTTCCGTCAGAGAATTTGCTGTCATTGCAATAATTTTAATTGGGGTAAAGGGGCAGGGGTCTTTGCTCTTTGTCTCCATGACTTTCCGATCCCTCTCCATCTCTCGAATTTTGATGGTTGCCTCTAGCCCATCCATCTCAGGCATTTGCATATCCATGAAAATGACGTCATAGTCTTGCCGATTGAGAATCTCTAGTACTTCCAAGCCATTATTGGCAAGATCGGCTGTATAGCCCAAGTTCTTTAGCATTTTTATGGCTACTTTCTGATTGACGATGTTGTCTTCAGCCAGCAAAATCCTCAAGGAATGACGGACAGCCTGATTATCCTTTTCTTTATTGGTTATTTTTTTGTTCGTTATTTCTCGCTCTAGTGAACTGGAACTATCGGCATAAAGATATCGTACGCCAAGGTGTTCGGCAATCTTTGCAAACACCGTCTCTTGCTGAACGGGTTTACGCACGTAATCATCACAACCTGCTGCTAGAACCAGCGATCGCTTTTCTTCAAAAGCACTGGCAGTTAGAGCAATAATCACGGTCTTTGAGAATTTGGAATTGGATACCATTGATTCCTTTTCTGCTAACAGACGTTCTCTCTCTCGGATCTTGCTTGTAGCTTCATAACCATCCAGAATGGGCATCCGCATATCCATCCAAATTAAATGGGGTTTCCAACTTTCCCAGAGGGCAACTGCTACTTCCCCATTCTCTGCTTCTTTGAGTTCAAAGCCAATGGGAGAAAGTGTTTTCAGGATTAGCTGGCGGTTTTCCCAGACATCATCGACAACCAGAATGCGGTAGATAGGTAAATCGGGAGCCAGCGCGATCGCTCGTTGGCGTGGTGCCTGATTTTCCTGGTCTATAGGAGATCCCAAGCATGCTTGGATCCAAAACTGAAATGTCGTTCCTTGCCCGATCGCACTGCGAACCTTAACTTCTCCACCCAATAGCTGAATAAATTTTTGGCTAATCGGCAATCCTAGCCCCGTTCCTTGCTGAGATTGCTTACCAGATGCAGTTTGTACAAAGGGTTGAAATAAAAGGTCCAGTTCATCCGCAGAGATCCCCACCCCCGTATCTTCGATCTCAAAATGAACTGCGATCGCAGTGGGATCTTGGAACCCATCTGAAGTTGCCGATACCCGCAACGTTATACTGCCATAGTTGGTAAATTTAATGGCATTCCCCAACAAATTAATCAAGATCTGACGTAACTTCCCTTCATCTGTTTGAATAAATTGAGGTAGGTTAGGAGAATACTCAAACATGAACTGTAGTTTTTTAGAGCTTGCTCGTAAAGCAAATATCTCTTCCAAACTATTTAAGAATTTGTATAGATCGAAGCTATTTTGGTTGAAACTAATATAGCCAGCCTCGATCTTAGACATATCTAAGATGTCGTTAATCAATTCCAACAAATGATCGCCACTACGACGAATGATACTGAGATTTTCTAACTGTTCGGCTGTAAGCGAACTGTCTCCTCCCATGATTTGAGAAAACCCAAGAATGGCATTTAAAGGGGTTCGCAGTTCATGACTCATATTGGCAAGAAATTCGCTCTTGGTGCGATTGGCAAGATCTGCTGTTTCTTTTGCCTGTTTTAGATCCTTGGTGCGCTCTGCTACGCGCTGTTCCAATTCATCTTTCGCTTTCTGTAATGTAGCAGACCATTCATCCTTGAGCCGCAGAGCCTCTTGTTGTTCGCGCATGACTTCTACTTGGGCTTCCACCTTTTCTTGCTTCAAAAGATTGATGCGATCGCCAAGAGCAAGGGAAAGCATAAACACCATAAACACCAGTCCTAAGCGCAGGCTCTCATCTGTAAAGAAGTTGCTGGGAATGAGATTAAATAGGGTTAAACAATAGGCAAATGCACCAATCAGCACGAGCGAATAACCGATGAGATAATAGCGAGCGGGTCGATAGCCTCTTTGCCAAGATTGCACGCCAACGGTCATACCGATTGTGCAGCTAATTGCCAGCAAAGCTACAGCCATTTGAGCAACAGGTCGATAACTGCCAAACACTGCTGCCGCTATGATACATAGCCATAGGAAATTCACGCTCAAAATGATTCTGCGAAGTCGGGGACTGTAAATCTTGGTCTGTAAAAATTCATTCATGAAATTGAGCACAGCGATCGCGGCGATCGCTGCCAGAATAATAATTGCAACATTGTTCCACCAGATCTGCTCTGGCCAAAGATATTGCAACCCAAACCCATCAGTGGTAGCAACCCAAGTACCACCACTTAAAACAAACAGGACGTAGTAAAAATAGCTGCGTTCTTTGAGTACCAAGAAAAGAATGAGATTATAACCACTCATCACTAAGAGAATGCCGTAAAACCCTCCCAAGAGAAATTGTTGGTGATAGCGATGTTGGGCAAAAGCCTCTAACGACCAAAGTGTAAGGTGAAGCGGCAAACTGCTGGTCGTTTCAAAACGCAGGAAAATCGTTTGTTCGGCTTGGGGGACGAGAGGGAGTTTAAAAACAGAGAGGCGATCGTCTACCTCTCGAATTGCGAAGGGATAGGAGTCCCCTGCATATTTAACAATCCATTTTTGGGGCTTTCGATCTGATGCTGCGACATTTTGAGGCTGTTGAGTGCGTTCGTCAGGCAGGTACAGTGCAATGCGATCGATTAAAGGATAGCCTATTTCCAATCGCCATGCTGTCCTTGGTGATGCTTGATTGCGAAGATGTAACCGCACCCAGTAGGCGGAATGGGTAAATCCATAGGAAGGCCGTTCAGTTTGGTTGCGGACAAACTGTTGTGACAGTGGTGGTTGGTTCACCGCATCAATTGTCCATTGCGCCGATTTATCTTCTAAAATCTCTAAATATGGGCCTAAGGGATATCGATCTTGAGCGTCCTGTAAAATGAGAGAAGATGGATACGCCAGAACTTGGAGCGGTAAACTTAGAAGTGCCAAAGCCACGATTAGCAGTATCGCAAAGAATATATCTAGGAGTGGCGATCGCTGTGGGGAAGTCATGCAAGATAAGCGTTCCGAGTGCCGCAAGCTCTTATAAAAGCAAAATCAGGCTCTTGTGAAATCAGAAAATAGCTACTCAGTTATGTTAACACTCGCATCATGATTTCTTCGGTATGCTATTCCTAGGCAGTAATGAGATTTGCGATCGCTTGATATTCCAGACTAAGCGGATGATTGGGGTGGAGGAGCAAGAATAAGCCATTACTGGCGAGCAGCATCATATCTTCGCTGTTGGGTAATACACCCGCCACAGGGACTTGGTATGTTGTTTTGATTCTGGCTTTTAGCATTTCTTGGTCGAAGCTGGGTAACATGCGATTGATCACTACCAGCATCTGCGATACACCGAGCTTACGGGCTACATCAATGGTTACGGCTGTGCCTTGAAAGTCTTGTTGATCGGGACGCATGAGCAGCACCAAAATATCAGACATCGTGATCGATAGGAGGGTTTCCTCATTCAGTCCAGGATGGGTGTCAATAAATAGATAATCTAACCCTAAGCGATCGATCAGCGCTTCAAAGCCATCTTGCAAAATCTCAACACTAAACCCCTCCCGTAAAATCTTGGAAATGTCAGCCATTTTGATGCTTGACGGAACGAAAAAAACACAGCCGTTCTGTGCTTGAACCTCCTTAGGGCTGACATCGTAGGCGGCTTTGTCGATAGAACAGTTGCCCCATAGATAACTATTTAACGTAAACTCAATGCGATCGAGATCTAATCCAAATAAAACGTGAATTCCTGGGGATTGAATATCGGTATCGATAATGCCCACCCGTTTGCCTTGACAGGCGATTGCTACGGCTAAGTTAGCCGTAGCATTGGACTTCCCAGTTCCACCTCGAAACGAATGCACTGAAATAATTTTTGACATAACCTACTGATCGGATAACTCACGATGTCTATTGCGTCTCTGTCGGTGCTCTTCTGCTTTTTTGAGCAAAAGCCTAAACTGCTCAGTTTCCGTAATTTCGGCTACCTGCTGCACTCGATTTACTTCATCAATCTCAAGCCGTAATTCTATCAACTGTTGTTGCAATTTGTGTTCCCGTTCTTGAGCTTGGCGCATCTCATTTTCATAGGTAAGTAGATTGTCTATGGCTGGCGTGACTTGAGATGCAATTGTTTTTAAAAGCTTGAGATCGCTAGCACTATAGCGAATCGGGAGATCGTTACTAATATTGATTACCCCAATGATTCGCTCTTTTCCGAATAAAGGTACGCAGATCATGGAATAGATGGGATACGCCCCCTTAATAAATCTGGGGTCAGCGATCGCGTTGTTAATTACTTCACCTCTGCGTTGCTCGATTACAGAAGCCGCAATCCCATTCTTTAGATCGATAATCGTCCCAGGGGTATAGTTGCCAGCCGTGCCAAATCCTGCTACTAGTTCTAGGTCGTTTCGATCGCGATCGCGATTGACCATGATCGAAGCACTACTAAACTCTAAAACGCGTTTAGCCGCTTGTACGGTTAATTGGGCGATATCTTGGATTCCTTTACAACTGATTAAGCCTTCGGCAATGTGATATAGACAGTTGATCTCTTTAGATCTTTCTAAAGCCTCATTCGTAATAGTTTTCTTTTCCAATTCCGATCTGTACATCGCGGAAAGCCACTTAGCAATGGTATCTGCATGACGCTCAGCGATCGCCCAACCCACAACTTGCGCCTTCCAGCCAATCGGAAATTTTTCCCCAGAGATCTGACGAACCTCCCCATATAGAATCTCGCCATCAAGGTCTTGAATGGCGATCGCAGTTGTATCCCCCGCCATACAATCCAGTAAAGCGAGGACTTCAGGCTTCAGAATTTTATTTAAACGAACTTGGATTGCCTTTGGCACGTGACTTAAGTTCCCTATGGCTGCTTAGGGATCGCTAGCTATTGCTTCCTGTGTAAGCTTAATATTATCCTAGTCTAGGTAAGCATCAACACAAGCTTACTGGGGCATCCTAACTTTTACTATTTTGTAATGTTATTCAGTAGGCATTTTATGTAAATCAACTGTTTGAGAAAATGTGCTTTTACTGAACAATGAATAAAACTTTTAGCCATCGTACCTTTAGCCATCATATTGTATTGAAATATCTATAAGATTCATGATTGCAACTAAATCTCAGTCTAAATGTCAACAGAATAGACTCCCCAAAATCTGTTGTGTCATCCTTACAGATTTTTCCCTTTTTGACCATGCTTCGGCTTTTATCAGCCAATTACCAGACAATTAATTGTTTTGTCAAACAGAAGCTTGTGCAAAGATCTCTTTCTCGTAAACAGGTGTTGGTAACGATCGGATCTAATCTAAAGGGGTGAATTAATTCATGAGAGGAGATCAGAGCTATTCTACGGAGACCAACCCAAAAGTGGCAACAGACACTAGTGCTGGTGTCAGCATGGTTGATATTCTGACGTTACCAACTAGGCAGCAACAGATTGTCAATTGGATTATTCGCCGCAAGGAATGCGGCATCTCTGAAATTGCTAGCCAAATTGATGAAGATGAAAACTTGGTTCGGGCTGAACTTGAAGCGCTCGTAGTGCAGGGCTTTTTGCAAGAAACTCGAATTTTAGGCGAGACGCGTTACTCGATTAAGTTAGCAGCAAAGCGCCAAGCAAACTCTATGAGTGACTCTCAAGCACTCACTCCCGGTAAGCCTCTCTCTACGATTATTAACCCTTCTGGCGAAATCGTGGTTACGCCAGGGTCTGAGTTTGAACTTTGCGTGACGATTACCAATCAAGGAAACCAGAGTGCGATCATTGATGTTTACCTTGATGAAGTCTCTGGTCTTTTGCGTCAATGGTGTGGATCGCCATTTGAACGTCTTGCTCTGAGCTATGGGCAGAGTAGTGAAGTTGTGTTCTTGATTCAGATTCCACCTGAGGCAACGCCTAATACCTATAATTATCTGCTGATTATTGATGCGCCTCAGCATTATCCCGAAGACACTCCCATTCAGCATTTGGGAAGAGTTACGGTCACAGCATCCGTACAGGAAGTCGTTAAGATCAACGATCCTACCTTTAGACTGCTGCCTCGCACCAGTTCAGATGCTCCCCACCCCCTCCAACCCAACGAACCTTTCCAAGTCACGGTCACGGTTTTAAATCGCTCCGATCGCGTCGATCGCTTTCGGGTGTCTTGCCCAGAACTCGATACAAAATGGCTGACGATCCATTATCCCGAAGGTCTACCTTCCTTGGGTATTATTAACGCCGCCGATGGGTTGCAGCTTAATCCGGGCGATCGCGGCGATATTCGACTGACCATCAAACCTCCGATCGACACTTGGGCTGGGGTTTACGCTCCTACCATTCGCCTACATTCATCGAATAGTCCAGAGTTGATGCTTTTGGATGTGATTTACATAGAGGTATTGCCGACTTACCAGATTGACGTTGAGTTGCTGACGTTGCTGGGTCGTGTCAAACGCCAACCAGCGCTTTATGATGTGCGTCTCCACAACCGTAGTAACTTGATTCGTGAAGTCACATTTCAGGCAAGAAGTACCGATCAAGTCGATCTATGTACCTACGTGTTTGCACCTGAGTCGGTGAAGATCTTACCGAAAGGAGGTGTGAGAGTTAGCCTTCAAGTACAGCCCACCCAGAAATGTAAGCCTCGCTTTTTTGTAGATCGTTATCTTCCCTTTATGGTGGAGCTAGAGGATAAAGAAGGCTTTCCATTACTGAATAACCGCTATCCCGGGAATTTAATTATGGAATCCCGTCCTTGGTGGCAGTTCCTCTTGCTGCTTCTGAGTATTTTGGGAACCATTGGTTTTATTGTCTTCTTAATTTGGTGGTTCTTCTTTCGTCCGCCTGCCAGTCCGCAGGTTGTGGAGTTTGCCTCCGAAGCAAATTCCTATCGTGAAGTCGAAGGGGAAGCGGTGCGTCTGAGATGGCGTATTACCAATCCCAACCGTTTGCAAGAAGTTGCGATCGCGGGCATGTCACCCGATGGCAAAATCATTAGCGCTCCTGTCACTTACAACTTTAGTCAGGGCATTCCCGCCGAATTAAAGAAAAATTGTACGATCGAGCAAGTCCTGATTTGCCAGAATGTACCGACAGACGCCCATAAAGCGGGTAGTTATGTGTTTGAGCTAAAGTTGGTACCTAAAGATGCCAAAGGTGTTCCCGTCGCTACGCTCAAAACCAGTACGGTTTTGATTGAGCCAATTCCTTCTCCTAAAATTGCTGAATTCACTTCGACTCGCCCCCTCTATGCCGAACTCAAACCACCTACAAAGGGAACGAGTTCCAACCCCAACGCAAATCCCAACACAGCAAAGGAATCCTCCACAAGCACGGTAACTTCCACTAGTTCCACATCTTCACAAAATACCACGACATCCTTACCGAATAGTGTTGTGCTAATCCCAAACGATCCGAAAGCTGACCCTAAAAACCCGCCACTTCCCAATGGACTGATTCAGTTGAATTGGAAGATCGATAATTTTAGACAGCTTAAAGGCGTGACGATCGTAGGGCGATCGCCTGAGGGTGAAGTCAACAGCCCCCCCGTAACCTATGACTTTAGCCGAGGTATTCCTAAGAACTTGCAACTGCTTTGCAAAGTTGCCCAAGACCAACTTGTCTGTCAAAGCGTGCCTACCGATGCCCTCAAACCCGGAAGCTATGTGTTTGAGCTAACTACAATTTCCAGACAGATACCCCAAGATCCTAAAGCTCCTCCAGAAGCAAAGAAAACAGACACGATTAAGATTGCACCCTTATCTTCGCAAATTTTGGAACTCAAGGTCAACGGACAGGAAGCATTACCCCAATATTCCTTTAACGTTACGCCTGATATTCCTACAATCTTGACGATTAGTTGGAAAGTGGAAGGATCCGCTGCCATGAAGGTCGAACTGCTACCCGCGCCAGGTACAGTACCACCCGTAGGTCAGGCAGCGATTACCCTTAGCCCTCAAACCGCATCTGAGAACTATGTGTTACAGGTAACGGGTGCAGATGGCGAGAAGGTGGTGCGATCCTTTGTCGTCCAGACGATCGCCCCTCTCCAAGTTCCACCCTCAGCGGATGCGAAGACCGCACCACCGATCCCCCCTGTCCCTGAAATTGATTCTCCGCTCGTGCCTAGCGATCCATCGGGTCGTCCTAGAAGCGATTCCCTTTCTCCTTCTGAGTTGCCACCTCGGCGAAATTAAGAAATGAATTGCATTACCATTTATGTATCGACACAGGACTAGATTCAACCTTATGCAAACAGAAGATTGGTTAGCGCCCTGCGATTCTAAAATGGCGGATCGCCGCGAAGGACAGAAAAAGGGTTGGGCGGGGGTAGCGATCGCCTTACTCTGTGCCCTTAGCGTGCATCCCACAGCAGTCTTGGCTTACAACCAAAGCCATGTCGATCAACTGATCAAAACCCGCGCCTGTGCCGAATGCGATCTGCCCAATGCCCGACTGGGGGGAGCCGAACTCAACAGTGCAAATTTAAGAGAAGCCGACCTCAGATATGCCGATCTAAAGGCAGCAAAGCTAGAAGGGGCAAACCTAACCGCAGCAAATATGATCGGAGCTGACCTCAGAGAGGCTCTGCTTTCAGGGGCAAAACTAATCGGTGCCAATATGCTAGAAACCAAGCTAGCAGGTGCGAACTTCTTTCGAGCCAATTTGAAATTAGTCAATCTGGAACGGGCAAACCTCAGTCAAACTGTGTTACGGAATGCCAATTTGGAGCAAACCAACATCAGCAACGCCAAACTCGATGGGGCAAATCTCGATGGAGCGAATTTGCGATTAGCCGATCTACAAAAGTCCGATCTGAGTAACGCGCGCTTTAAGCATGCCATTTTAACCAGAGCTAACCTAGAGTCAACGAATTTATCAGGAGCGACGCTAGAAAGCGCCAATCTAGAAGGAACCAGCCTCGCAGGAGCAAATCTCTTCCACACCGATCTGAGGCATAGCAAAATTGACGGCGATACGGCTTTCGATCCCAAATGGCTCCTAGTCTGGAAGGTGGCGAACCAACGGCTAGAAGGTCAAAGCCTTGTCAAAGCCGACCTGTCTGGCGCAAATCTGGAAAAAGCCAGTCTCGAAGGAGCAAATCTCGAAGAGGCAGATCTATCGCAAGGCTATCTGTTTATTATCAACCTGCGGCGGAGCAATCTCACCCGCGCCAATTTAACCACTGCCAACCTGCGTTATGCCGACCTGAGAAACGCCACCATGGTCGAAGCCAATCTAGGCGGGGCCCAACTCTATAACGCCAATCTAGAGGGAGCCGACCTGCGCCTAGCCAATCTGAGAGAGAGCAAAATCAATCTGGAGACCGTGCTCGATCGCAAGTGGCGCATTGTCTGGGAAATTGTCAATGTCGGTGCTGAAAATCGCAATCTCGCTGGTGCGGATTTGGCAGGCGCAAACCTAAAGCTAGCAAGACTGAGAGGCGCAAGATTAACTGAAGCTAATCTGAGAGGCGCAAATCTGAGCGGAGCTGATTTAGTCGGTGCTAATTTGCTCAAAGCCGATCTGTCAGGAGCCGATCTATCAGGAACCAATTTGCGAGCTGCTACCCTGAATGGCGCAAATTTACGCGGGGCAAATTTAGAGGGAGTTTTGCTCAATCAGACCAGCTTATGCGGGGCAATCATGCCCGACGGAGAAGTCAAACGCTGCCAATAGCCATTTGTAAAAAGCGTCTAAAAAGATCGTGAAGAGTAATACACCTTCATGGTAATTTGCCGATCAATCTTGACAAGACAATGCATTTGCATTACCTTTGTTTTAAAGTTTAGCTGCCAAATTTTGGAGGTCGCTATGGCTGAAATACTATCCCCTTGCTCAGAATCTACCTTGACCGATCGCTATCAAACCACAGTTCCCGAACCTGTTCGTAAGGCTCTTGGCTTGAGTAAGCGCGATAAAATCTGCTACACGATCCAAAATGACGGTCGCGTCGTAATTTCTCGTGTCGGACAGAGCGATCCTCTGCTTGGAAAGTTTCTAAACTTTCTGACAAAAGATATCGCAAATAATCCCGATCGCTTACAAGCAGTTAGTGCCGATTTAGCCAGCCGCGTTCAGTCTTTGGTTGCTGGGCTGGAAGTCGATCTTGATGCCCAACTCTTGGATGAGGATGAATAGTCTTGTCTGTGAATCAGCCGCTAGTCATTAACGGATGGAGCATATTCGCTCATGCTCTCTTTCTGAATCAATTGGAAGCACTCATAACCCAAGTTGAGAATTTACGTCAGAAGTATCCTCAAGATTACAGGAAGAAAAATGCCACAAAGCGTCTGGCCGCGATCGCAAAGCTAACATTTGAAGTGATTCCTCAAGATCCAACCCGAAGTGAATATCGGCAAGGAACTACACTTGGAGATGACTACAAGCACTGGTTTAGAGCGAAGTTCTTTCAGCAATATCGACTGTTTTTTAGATATCATCTAGAGAGCAAAATCATTGTTTTCGTCTGGGTCAACGATGAGAACTCTAAGCGAGCCTACGAAAGCAATACAGATGCTTATCGAGTTTTCAAGAAAATGCTTGATAGTGGGAATCCTCCAGATGATTGGGAAAAATTAATGGAAGCTGCAAAAAGCGAAACTTATCGTTTAGAGAAAGTCTTTAAAGTGGATATTTAATTCACTAAAAATGAGTAATGCGATCGGCTATTTCGTAAACGTAAGCATTTTGGTTTTAAACAGGTCTACATCCTCTGCCAAACGTTGTGTGAGATCTAAATCTCCCTACGTGAGGCTTCTGTCTACACCAAGCAATACCTTCCCCACAGATTTCTCGGTGCATTCAATCCACTACTGGTAAGACAAGCCTAAAATAGTGTGTAAAACCATAGGGAATTTGCCCACCATTAGCCCTGTCGGTCCACTACAATTACGCGATAAACTGAAAAGGATTTTAACAGAGGCGATCTGGCAATGAAAAAAGAACGCTTAACCCGTGGGAATAAACGAGAAGGGGCTTCATTGCCCATCGCACCTAGCAAATTGGAACTGCCAGAACAATATGCCGAACTTTTTCTAGAAATTAAAACTAAAGTTAGTAGTTCTCGCCTACGGGTGGTGATGTCTGCTAATTCAGCATTAGTCATGCTTTACTGGGAGATTGGGCAGTCGATCTTACGCCGCCAAAAACAGGAAGGTTGGGGTGCTAAGGTCATCGATCGCTTATCCTACGACCTGCGGGATGCGTTTCCCGATATGCAGGGGTTTTCTCCGCGCAATCTTCTCTTTATGCGTGCCTTTGCTGAAAATTACCCAGACAGCGAAAAAGTGAAACAGCTTGTTTCACAATTACCTTGGGGACACATCATTCTTTTGATGCAACGGGTCAAAATGCCTAGACAGCAAGACTGGTATATGAGCCAGTCAATTCTTCATGGCTGGAGCCGCAATATTCTTGCCTTGCAAATCAGTAACCAGTCCTATGAGCGTCAGGGGAAAGCAGTCAATAATTTCACTGCTACACTACCGCCTGCTGACTCAGATATGGCAACACAGGTTTTTAAAGATCCTTACCTGTTCGATTTTTTGGGCACTGCCGATCCTCGTCGCGAACGGGAGGTAGAGCAAGCGTTGGTCGATCACATTCAAAAATTTTTACTGGAATTGGGGAATGGCTTTGCCTTTGTTGGTCGTCAGGTTCATCTGGAGGTTGGTGACAGCGACTTTTACATCGATTTGCTGTTTTATCATCTAAAACTGCGCTGCTATGTGGTCGTTGAACTTAAAGTCGTTCCCTTTGACCCAGCTTTTGTTGGCACGCTCAATCTTTATCTTTCTGCTGTTGACGATCTTTTGCGTCACCCTGATGATAAGCCAACAATCGGGCTTTTGCTTTGCCGCTCTAAAAGTCAACTGGTAGTGGAATACGCCTTACGCGATTTCAATAAACCGATTGGGGTAGCGGATTGGGAAACGCAAATTACTCGTGCTTTGCCTAAGGAACTGGCTTCTAGCCTTCCCTCGATCGAAGAGATTGAGGCAGAATTACAAAGCGAATTGAAGACAAATTAATGATGCACAGCGTTAATCTTCCTACATGCGGCAGTTTTGATTGTTGATACGATCTCATGCCCTTGCAACAAGATATCCTAGGATACTAGAAGTTTATCTGGGGTCAGACTTGAACTTACCATTGTTTCGGCCTGCGATCGCCTTGATGAATCGCCTGAAATATCCGCAGAAATTTGCGCTGATTAGCCTCGTGTTTGCCATGCCGCTGATCTTGGCGATGTATCTTTTGCTTTCAGAAATTAACAGTCGGATCGATTTCGCCCAACAGGAACTCTATGGCAGTCAATATCTCCGCCCCCTTAGCAAACTATGGCAGTACGCACTCTCTAATCAACCCGTAAGCCAGATTCGCAGCTCTGACCCGATAGACGATCGCTTGCTTCAAGACTTGGCGAATCGCGATCGCAACCTAGACGAAAAATTACGATCTACCGAAAAATTCAAGCTCCTCGAGCAGTCATGGCAAAATCTGCATCGCCAAGACAACCCCAAAAATCGGGAAGTATATCGCCAACTCAGCGATCGCATCGAAAAATTAAGGGCGCATGTGGGTGACACATCCAATTTGATCCTCGATCCCGATCTAGATACCTACTACCTCATGGATAGCAGTTTACTCAAACTTCCAACTATGCAGAAAGCTTTGGCAGAAGTTAAACTGATGAGTCTAAAAATTGGCGATCGCAGGCAAATCACGCCAGAGGAAAGAGGGCGACTGATCGAATTATCTGGACTGTTGAAAGAACAAGCCAGCGACCTATCCAGAAATCTCAATACCGCCTTTACGAATAATCCTGCCAGTAATCTTCGTGCTAAATTATCGAGACCTCTAAAACTTTTCCTTGACAACTCGCAACAGCTTTCAGATGTATTAGATGAATTAACCGAGCCCAATACCCAGCTATTTGCTTCCACATCTGTTTTAGTAAAGACAAACTTCGACCAAAGCTTTGCGCTCTGGGATCAAATCGTTGATGAATTAGATTTCCTCTTGCAACGACGGATCGATGGATTTCGACAAAGGCAGCTATTCGGCTCCATTTTTGTTCTCATTACCCTATTGGTAGTTGTCTATCTGTTTATCGCGTTTTATCTGGCTGTCATGAAGACCGTGCAAGACCTTGATGTTGTTGCCAAACGCATGACCAGTGGCGCTGCCGATGAGGAGATCCAAAATATTACGCTAGATACACAAGATGAACTAGGACAGGTGGTTGAATCTTTTAATCGCATTGCCACGGCTCTGGTATCTGCCAGTCTAGAAATCAATCTCCTCAACGAAAGGCTCAAGGTTGACAACCTTCGCATGAGTTCGGAGTTGGGAATTAGCCACGAACTGCAACAGATGCTCTTACCTAGAGAAGAGGAACTCAAAAAAATCAAAAATTTAGATATTGCTGGATTTATGGAACCAGCCACTGAAGTCGGTGGAGACTACTACGATGTTTTGATGGTTGGCGATCGCGTCAAAATTGGAATTGGGGATGTCACAGGACACGGGTTGGAAAGCAGTGCGATCATGATTATGGTGCAAACAGCAGTACGAACGCTATTGATTCACAATGAAACCGATCCTGTGAAATTTCTCAATACGCTCAATCGCACGATCTACGACAACGTTCAACGCATGAATTCCGACAAAAACCTATCTCTGGCTCTGCTGGACTATCATGATGGCAAACTCACTCTGAGCGGACAACATGAAGAAATGATTATTGTGCGTGCCAATGGAACTGTGGAAAGATTGGACACGATCGATTTAGGCTTTCCCATTGGGCTTGAGGCGGACATTGCAGGTTTCATCGATCGCGCTCACGTCCAACTCAACGCAGGTGATGTGGTCGTACTCTACACAGACGGTATTACGGAAGCCGATAACATGAGGCAAGAGCAGTATGGGTTAGATCGATTGTGTGAAATCATCAGCCAAAATATTCAGAAAACATCCGCTGAAATTCGGCAGGCAGTGATTCAAGACGTGCGATCGCATATTGGCGAACAAAGAGTGTATGACGATATTACTCTCGTCGTCATGAAGCAGAAATAGCAGAAATAACCGTCACGGCTCAGCATCCTCAAAATGTCTGCTAATCTCCCTGCGTGCGGCAGTTTTGATTGTTAATCGAATTGTCTGGCATGATCGTGCGGCAGAGCTTGGCATTGCGGAGATTAGTCCCCTTGGTTACGGCATCTGTCAATCTAGCATTGGTCAAATCTGCCTTGGTTAGATCGACATCACTCAAATCTGCGTTGGTGAAGTTAGCACCTCTAAGGTTGGCATTGTATAGGTTGGCATTTTGTAGATAGGCTCCATTCAGATTGCCACCGATCAGATTGGCATTACTGAGATTCGCCGCTCTGAGATTGGATTGGCTGAGGTTAGCGCCATTGAGTGCGGCACTATCGAGGTTGGCATTACTGAGATTGCACTCAGGGCAAGAACGGGTGGTCAAAAGCCGATCGATGGGGTCGGCAAGCACTGGGGCAGAGATCGCCGTCTGCACGCCTAACATAATCGCTGCTACCCACCAAAATTTTGCTTCGATCATAGATTTCGTCCAGCAATTCACAAATAAATAGTTGTTTGAGGCGATCGCCGCCAATTTAAACATCATAATTTGAAAGAATTAATAGGTTATTAATTAAGTTGCTAAAAATTACGCAATCTAATTCACTAAGATTAGAGATCGCTGATTTATTTTTACTAATTTATTCGATCGCGCCATGAAACATACGCTCTCAGTTGTCGTTGAGGATGAGGCAGGAGTTCTTACCCGTATTGCCAGTTTATTTGCCCGTCGTGGTTTTAACATCGAAAGCCTAGCTGTGGGCAGTGCCGAACAAAATGGTTGTTCTCGCATCACGATGGTAGTGCCCGGAGACGATCGCGTGATCGAACAACTGACCAAGCAACTCAATAAACTGATCAATGTGATCACCGTACGGGATCTGACTGAAATTCCCTGCGTAGAACGCGAACTAATGCTGATTAAAGTCAATGCTAACCCTGCCAATCGCTCGGAAGTGATTGAAATCGCTCAGATTTTCCGCGCGCGCGTGGTGGATGTTTCTGATGATTCGCTGACAATTGAGGTGGTAGGCGATCCCGGTAAGATGGTGGCGATCGTCAAAATGCTGCAAAAGTTTGGCATCAGGGAAATTGCCCGTACGGGTAAAATATCTCTAACTAGAGAGTCTGGTGTAAATACGGAGTATCTCAAGGCTTCCTAGATGAGAATTATGTAAGCGATCGCTAAACGAGTTCGTGAATTCGCACAGCAAGCAAAGCGATCGCTTTTGAGCATCAGCTTTTAGTTCTTGGAACTCGCCATAGCCCTCCCGCACCAGATAGAACCTCTAACTCTTGTCCCTTTGCCTGAAAATAGAGGCGCAATTTACCTGAAGGGCGAAACACCAGCCAATCGGAGTAGGTTTTCGATAGCTCTGGGGGCTTTTGCGTGCGAGCGAAGCTCAGTAACTGAAGTTTCACCTTATCTTGAAGTCGATAATTGACAGAAAATAAATCAGCCACATTTATGCCTTCCCCTTCGTCAATCAGCAAGAGGGGGCGTTGCATGGCATTGATTTGGTCAGCAACCTCAGCATTAAAGTGGCTGGGTTCATTACTCCACCATGTATTTGACAGGGCACTCACAGAACAAGAAGCAATACTGCAAGTAAAGAGCAAAGCCAGTGCACTGCGCCAAAACCAGTGAGAGCGAAAGGATTTTACCTCTTCTTTTACTTGTTCCTTAGGGGTTTGGTCGGACTGAGGTTCTCTAATTTCTAGATTTGTTGCCAGTAAATAAGCAACTGCTAACTGCACAGCAGGAAAGCATGGGATTAGATAGCGACTAACGGAACTGCGGTGACCGCCCAAAATAATATCGGGTAAAACCAACATCAGGAAAGGTACAAAGATTGAGGTTAAAACAAATAGCCATATTTTTTGGCTAGTGCGACGATATAACAAATATAAGCCTGCCACAATCGCACCAAAAATTGGAAGCCTAAAAATGTATGTCCAAACATTATCAAAGCCAACATCCAAATCTAGAAACAAGGCAGTAAAACTGAGCATCCAGAGTTTACTGACAATCAACCAAGATATTTCACTACCTGTCCAACTAGTTCCGCTTAAGGCTCTTTGATAGTTACCAACTAAAACTACGATCCAAGGACTATAGAGAATTAGGGTCGTTCCAACAGAACCCAAATACTTCAAAAAGAACGAGCGATCTTGAGAACTCCTTCTGTCGCGTGCATTCCATAAATACAATAAAAACGCATAGACTCCATGCCCGACGATCGTAAAGCTAAAAAATGGATGCGTGTACAGTCCGATCGCATTGGTAACTGCGTAAACACCCCAACTGAGCAAAGTTTTTTGGCGCATCACTCGCAATAAGCAGAAACTACTGGCGATCGCCATCACCGTCAACAGACTGTATTGCCGCGCAATTTGCGAGTATAGGACATCAAAAGGCGATAGAGCCAAAAATGCGACAGCAAGTAAGGCGACTAATGAGTTGCCAAATAGCTCCATAGCAAGACCATACATCAAGGGTAGCCCTAGCAAACTCAACAAAATTGCTGGCAATCGCATTGAGGCAATATCGCTGCCGACAAACTGCATCCAATAGCGAGAGAGTGCGTAATAAAGCGGTGGATGTTGTGGATCTTCGAGCGCGAGTGACCGAACTGTATCCGAGAGCGTGCTATTAGGCTTTAGCTGCTGATATTTCAGCAGGTCTTTTGGAGAGTAGAAGCGATCGCTAAAAATCTCTTGGGCAATTTCTAACGTGGTATAGCCTGCTGAACGCAGAGAAGTATGCACCTCGTCATACGAATATAGTTTGCGGTCGATTTCTGTAAACCGAAACCCGATGCCGATCGCAATCGCGATCGCTAATAAAATTGAGAGTATGCGTCTTTGCATGAGCCTAACGATCCATCAACAGTTATATTGAAACCGAGGAGTACGAATTTCTCAAAAAGTACTTTTACTGCTTTGTAAGTACCATAATTCCCAAAGTTTCAGCTATATTTCCTGATGATTTTTTGCTCCTGACAGCTCTAAAATTGCGTGCGAACCTAGTAAGGACTGGAAGCCTTTGCAGGCAAGATGCCTGCGCTACAAATTCCACAAATGAATTGCAATTCATTGAGGATTTCTATAGCGATCTGTGGCGATTGTGGAGCGATATTGGTTAAATGGGTAAAGAAGGCTTATATCCTCATTCTCTAAACACTATGGCGCAGGAACACTATAACCAGGGAATCGCGAAGGCTGCGGCAGGAGACTATCTTGGGGCTGTCCATGCCTTTAGCCGTGCCTTGCAGGCTAATCCTGAATGGGTTGAGGCCTATTATCGACGGGGTTTAGCCCTATTTGACTTGGGCGATCGCCAAGGTGCGATCGCCGACTATAACCAAGCCCTCACACTTCAGCCAAAATTTCTCGATGCTTACTTGGGGCGGAGTATGGCGAGGTTGGCGATTCAAGATTTAGAGGGGGCGATCGCCGATGTCAATCAAATTATTCAACTTACAGGGGCTGAGAATCCTAAAGCGGCGATCGCTTATCAAACCCTCGGACTGATTCACAAAAAGTCAGGGAAGCCAATCGAAGCGATCGCGGCTTACAAACAGGCAGCAAATTTATATCTCACCCAAAAAGATGAAGTCAGTTGTCGTCGCTGTATTGAGAGTTATCAACAACTTCAAGCTACCCAACCACCTTCACCCGAAGACTTTTTCCAACAGGCAGCGAATAAGGTCAAAGCCAAAGATTATCTAGGCGCGTTGCTCGATTTAAATTGGATGATTCAACTCGATTCGCAAAACATTAAAGCCATCTGTATGCGCAGTGTGGTGCAGAGTAAGTTGGGCGAGTACAAGCAAGCGCTGCAAGATGTCAATCAAGCCCTGTTCCTCAATCCTCAAGATTTGGGAGCAAAAATCGCGAGGGGAATCATTCGGACAGAGATGGGAGACGCGCAGGGAGCGATCGCAGACTTCGATCGACTCTTGCAAGAGCATCCTCGTTCCATGGAGGTATATGTAGCTAGGGCGGAGGCAAAATGCAAACTTCGCGATTATCGACAGGGAATTGAAGACTTCTCACGGGCGATTAGCCTCCAACCCGACAATCCCGAACTCTATTGCGATCGCGCTGAGGCTCGGAATCAGTTTGGCGATCTGCAAGGAGCGATCGACGATTATCAACAGGCGGCAAACCAATGGTTTCACCAAGGCGATATGAAGCATTATCGGCAAGCGATCGACCAAATCAAATCCTTACAGCAAGCGATCGCAGTGAAGGAATCAGATCTAAAAAAGAGAACGAGCGACATTATTGAGAATTTACTCAGCGATCGGAGAAATTATGCTGTGAATTATCCCACCGCCAATCCCAATGTTTCGCTGCCCAGTTTGCCCAGTCCAGAAATCCAGCAGAAACTCTTGGGTTTAGTGGGGGGCAATATGGCGATGGCGCAACGGCTGATCGAGATTGCCAAACAAAATTATCCCAATATGCCTGAGGAATGGTATTGGAAAAAGGTGATTTTTGATATCGAAAGCGATTCTGAAAGAGATCGCCCGTAAATCTCTCCGATTGCGACGCGATCGCCTTAGGGGAACGAGATGAGACCGTGAAAATCCTAAAGTGTTTCTGTGGTTAGGTTTTAGAATCCTTGGGTTCGTCTATAGTTCTAGGTAAGAACAGGTAAACCTACAAAGTACAACTCTTAGATCTGAGTCATGAAACAATCAATTCAACTGATCGTGGTGGATATTGACGGAACGATCAGTGGTGATGCCAATCAGGTCAACGAACCTGTAAAACAAGCGATTAAGGCTGCCCAAGCAAAAGGGGTAAAAGTTGGGATCGCAACGGGACGTATGTATCGTTCTGCTTTGCGCTTTCACGAAGCGATCGCTTCAGACCTTCCCCTCATCTCTTACCAAGGTGCCCTGATTAAAGATCCGCAAACCCAAAATGTTGTCGGTCACTGGCCTGTAGACCTCACCCATGCCCTTACCCTGATCGATGACTTTGCCGAATTTGCTACCACCGATCGACTGTCCGTGCATCTCTATGTCAACGACAAGCTGTATGTAAAGGAAATAACGCCCCAATCTGCTGCCTATGCCGAACGCTCCAAAGTAGAGGCTATTCCCGTGGGCGATCTGCGAGAGTTTTTAATCGCCAACTCAGCCGAAAATCCGCCCACAAAGATTTTGGCATTAAGCGATAGCGCCGATCTAATTACCGAAATGCTGGCAAAACTCAAAAATCGCTATGCATCGGGCGAACTGTATCTCACCAAATCAGTGGCGACCTTTTTTGAAGCAACCAATCCGATCGCCAACAAAGGCACAGCCGTCAAACATCTCGCCGAGAATATCTTGGGACTCGATCGCACCCAAGTCATGGCGATCGGTGATAATTTCAATGATTTAGAAATGATTGAATACGCTGGGCTTGGTGTCGTCATGGGCAATGCTCCCGATGACTTAAAAGAAAAAGCTGACTGGATTGCCCCCAGCGTAGAAATGGATGGTGTTGCCGCAGCGATCGTCAAGTTTGTGTTGTAATTCATGAGCTGTCAGGTCAAGAGATCCCACAATCTTGATTAGTCTTGGTATTCTATATAGAGAATTCTTTCAGTGAATTTATATAGCCTGCCATGAGTGTAAATCTGTCTTGTAGCCTGAGCGATCGCTGTCTTGACAGCTCCCAACCCAGTAGTCAGCGTCAACTAGCAATTACAGTATCTGCTACTGCGGAAATTGGCACTGGAGCCCCATTAAATCTTTGCCTCGTACTCGATCACAGTGGTTCCATGGGGGGGAGACCTTTAGATACCGTCAAAAAAGCTGCCCGCGATCTAGTCGATCAGATGGTGTACAGCGATCGGCTCAGCGTCATCGGCTTCGATCACAAGGCTACGGTGGTTGTAGAAAATCAAAACGTCGATCGCACTGAAGCGATCAAGGGCAAAATTCAATCGCTCAAGGCATCGGGGGGAACCTGCATCGACGATGGCATTAAACTGGGCTTGCAAGAAATGACCAAGGGCAAGGAGGGCACAATTAGTCAAGCCTTTGTGCTCACAGATGGGGAGAACGAACATGGCAATAACGATCGCGCTTTTCAGTTTGCACGCCTTGCCACCGAGTACAACATGACATTGCACACCCTAGGTTTTGGGGACAACTGGAATCAAGATGTTTTAGAGCAAATTGCCGATGCTGGCGGCGGCACGCTCACCTACATTCAGTCACCAGAGGAAGCAGGGGAACAGTTTCGACGACTCTTACGTCGGGTGCAATCCGTAGGGCTCACCAATGCCCATTTGGTTTTGCAATTAGCTCCCAACGTGCGGATTGCTGAATTAAAACCGATCGCTCAAGTTGCGCCTGACACGATTGAGCTTCCAGTCCAGATGGAAGGTGACACTGTAGTGGTGCGGCTTGGCGACCTAATGACCGATGTCGAACGGGTGGTGATTGTCAATCTGTATATCAGCCAGACAAATGCCATGCCGGGTAGTGCGCCCGATGCGATCGAAATTTTGGCGGCTCAGATTCGTTATGACGATCCTGCCCAAGGGGAGGTCAACTCTATGTCTGCCCCAGTGTTAGTGGAAGCCACCCTGACCAAGGACTTTAAGTCCCAGATCGATCCGCAGGTGCAAACCCAAATTTTAGCGCTGGCGAAATATCGTCAGACTCAACTGGCTGAGGCAAAACTACAGCAAGGCGATCGCACGGGAGCAGCCACAATGTTACAATCAGCGGCAAAGACTGCTTTACAGATGGGCGATCAAAATGCAGCCACAGTCCTTCAAACCAATGCTACCCGCTTGCAATCTGGTACTGAGCTGAGCGAAGCTGACCGTAAGAAAACTCGGATTGCCTCCAAGACTGTCTTGCAGCCTCCTTCCCCATAAGTTGCTAATCTATAGAATCAATCATTAACCATCAGACTATGATTATTTGCCCAAGTTGCGCTCACTCAAACCCTGACGGTGCTACAAACTGTGAAGCCTGTTTTACACCTTTACCAGTGGTTGTGATGATTAACTGCTCTAACTGTGGCGCTTCTGTCCAATCAGATGCCAGTTTTTGCGGACATTGCGGCTTTGACCTCAAATCTACAAAAGCGACTGAAGTCGCTGTATCCGTCGCACCAGAAACAGCCGTGCCACAGCCTGCTGCTGTAGCGGCAACATCTAGTCCAGTTGTCCCAGATCCTTCACTAGTTGCCCCACCTCTCACCTCACCCGACGACTTAACCGAAATCAGTACCGTACCACCTCCTGTAATCGCAGCATCTACGGCTCAGTCCTTTGGAAATAGTGCTAAGACACAACTGCAAACAATTAGAGCTTCGCTGTTTCACGTCCAAACCAATATCACCTTAGAATTACCTGCCCATCTTCCTGTAATCCATTTGGGCAAGCCCAATAACGTCATCCCACCTGACATTGATGTCTCAGGATTTCCAGACTCAGATGTTGTTTCTCGCGTCCATGCCGATATTCGGTTTGAGGGAGATGCCTTTTACTTTGAAGATACGGGTAGCTCCAATGGCAGCTATATCAATAACACCGCACTACCCGCAGGCAATCGGCATCGTCTCCGCGCTGGCGATCGCATAGCGTTAGGCAAAGGTGACAAAGTCAGCTTTATCTTTCAAACCACCTAAACTGGGGACTTAGCAAGCAATACAGTCAAAGAACAGGGCGATCGCCCTTGTGGCAATGCATTTTTTCCCATTTCAACTTTTTGGGATATTACTTTGGACTTATTGAATTTAATTCTCATTTAGGATAGTCTGTATTTAATGATTCAACCGATCCTCTTTTGGTTTGCTTGGGTGAAGAGCTGAGCCTTTTCAGTCTTAGGGCTTAGCTCTTATTTATTGCATTCAATCATTGAAAAAAGCAGTTTTTTCAATGGGAGGGCTCGATCTACCTTTAATTTTATTGCGAATAATTCTACTAAATAAATTTTAGGATTTCATGGAAATTTTGCTCGAACTGGAGATGTTGTTAAAAGATGAGTAAGCTTGACTGTGGCTATCAAGCCAACCCGATATTCTTTCAGGGTAGTTTGCAGGACAGGACAAAAGTAAAAGCTAAAAGCCAAAAATCAGACTTCCAGTTTGAAGGGCGATTTCTGGGATTTCTCACAACTGAAGACTGGGAAGATCGTTGTAAGTATTTCCGCATCCACACATCTAGAGGGGAATATACGATCCAATTGGCAAAACGGCATAGAGCCACGCTAGGTCAAACCCTCGAACAAGGCAGTTGGATTGAGGTTTCAGGCGTTCAAAAATTTAATCCGACCAAGGGTACGTTCAAATTTAAAGCCGATCGCGTTGCAGTAACGCAGGTCAGTTCGACAAATACAGTCAAGGAAAGGATTGCAGCCAAAGCAATGCCTCCACTTCCACCCAGCCAGACTCAAGCGCATAAATCCTCTAAGCCTCAAGCCAGCATCCTGATTTGTCAAAAATCTGATTGCGTCAAACGTGGCAGTGGCAATATCTGTCAAGCTTTAATGCAAGCTCTAGACGATCGCCAGCTCAGCGATCGCGTCCAAATTAAATCGACGGGTTGCCTCAAAGATTGTAAGGCAGGACCTAACTTAGTGGTGATGCCAACCAAAACTCGCCATAGCAAAGTTAAGACCAAACATATTCCTGCGATCGTGGCAGCGATCGACGAACAGTTAAAAAACTGAGTCCTTCCAGCTAAATTGTTCTATCATGCCTGTAGCTAGTGGAGATATAGGAAGTGGTAACACAATCTGAGCCAGCGATCGTCGCGACAAACGTACATAAATGGTATGGCAGCTTCCACGTGCTTAAGGGGGTGAGCCTAACCGTCAGTCGAGGCGAAGTGGTCGTGATTATGGGGCCATCTGGCTCGGGAAAGTCCACCTTTGCCCGCACGTTCAATGCCCTTGAAGATTATCAACAGGGCAGAATTGAGATCGATGGCATCGAGCTATCGGATAATCCTAAAAATATTGATGCCATTCGCAGCGAAGTGGGCATGGTATTTCAGCAATTTAATTTATTCCCCCACTTGACCGTACTGCAAAACATTACACTTGCTCCGATGTGGGTGAGACGGTGGTCAAAGGCAAAAGCCCATGAAATTGCCCTGCAACTGCTAGAAAGAGTTGGAATCTCGCAACAGGCAAATAAGTATCCTGGGCAATTGTCGGGCGGTCAGCAACAGCGGGTGGCGATCGCCCGCGCCCTAGCCATGCAGCCTAAAATCATGCTGTTTGACGAGCCCACCTCAGCCCTCGATCCTGAGATGGTGCGCGAAGTTTTAGATGTGATGCGATCGCTGGCAAATTCTGGTATGACCATGGTCGTAGTTACCCACGAAGTTGGTTTTGCCCGTGAAGTTGCCGATCGGATTATTCTGATGGATGGTGGAACTATTATCGAAGAAGGAACTCCAGAGACCTTCTTCCAAAATCCCCAAGAAGAACGCACCCGCAAATTTCTATCCCAAATCTTGTAAATTTAAGAGAATCAAGAGGGCGAGACATCCGAAAGATAAGTTCTTGTAAATTGAAGAAATTGATGCCCGAATGCTTCGCCTCTACCCTGAAATTTCCCCTGCGATCGATTACGAATTACTGACAACTGATAACTGATAACTGATAACTGAAATTATGCTTCCCCGCGATTTATTAAATGGATTAGAACATCGAGATGTGGTGAGCCGTTTGCTCGATCGCGGCGACCAAGCTTTGCAAAAATGGGAAACCGTTTGTAGTGATTTTCTCTCCCCACCTGAGCTAATTGAAGCAACAGCAGTTTTATCCAAGCTCACAGAAATTCAATTCATCGCTTGGGGTGGCTACGCGCAGGCAGAACGGCAGAGGTTAGCGATCGCTAGAGCCGATCTTCCCCTAGATCTGAGTATGGTTAGCCTTGCTGCAGTGGATGTGGCTGGAAATTTTCTGTTTGATACGGCCACCCATCCAGACTTTCTCGGTGCGATCTTAGGAACGGGTATCGAGCGGCAAAAAGTCGGCGATGTGAATGTTCTAGGGGAAAAGGGAGCACAGGTAATTTTAATCCCCGAACTGGTGGAGTATGTGGAACTCCATCTCACCCAAGTCAGAACTGTTCCCGTCAAGACGCGCAAAATAGAGCTAACCGAGCTAAAAATTCGTCCGCCACAGGTCAAGGAAATTGCGACGGTAGAAGCCTCCTTGCGGCTCGATGCGATCGCTTCGGCAGGTTTTGGCATGTCTCGCAGCAAGATGGTGGACTTGATTGCGTCAGACGATGTCCGCGTCAATTGGAAAAGCGTTACCCAATCTAGCTATCAACTCAAAACAGGCGATCTAATTGCAATTCGAGGCAAAGGGCGTCTGACGGTGGGTGACATCTCAGTCACCAAAAAGAATCGCTATCGGGTGCTTTTAAATCGCACGATGTAAGGTAGAGATTCTGTGATAAGTTTCTTAAACAGAATTTGTTGAGGTTTTGGTGAAACTTTTACGCATCATAAAGCAATTGCGTTGATCGAGCAGTCGGTCGTATCTGATTTCATCGGCGATCTTCTGGCTGATCAGCAGACCTCTACCCCCTGTAGGCAGATCGGCAATTTCAGAAGATGTTCGTTGTTCGGCAGTAAGTCTCTCTATCTCCTGTTGCATATCAAAGGGCTTCCCAAAATCCCAGATCCGAATTTCCATAGCTTCGGGAAACATGGTCACCTCAATATCAATGGGGGTATCTTCTGGCAGCTTTTCATGGGCATGGCAAACAACATTGGTGAAGGCCTCGACCAAAACCAGATCGCACTGCATCCAAATTTGCTTAGGAACCATCGTAAACTGCTTAAACCAACGTTGCACTTGGTTGAGGGCATAGATATCACTATTGGTTCTAAGGTGATATTTTTGGGGTTCTGCCATCTTAAGATACTAAGGGTCTGCGATTTACCTATTGTCGATTGTACCAACGCATTAGTACCCCCGCTAATTTATCGGAATCATGCCGCACGATTCCAGTCGCACTTTCTTGCATGACATTGGCAAGCAAAATCGGACAATTGAGCTTTACCAAGTTATCGCGATCGAATTCGGTGAAATGGCAACCACTGCTTTCATAGTGCTGAAGCGATCGCTCGGAGGGTGGATATTTCTGGACGAGAACCACATCAAACAGTCGTACCCCAGCCACGTTATCTAATGCCCGCACATAATCTGCGACATTGTAGCCTTCGGTTTCTCCGGATTGGCTCATGATATTGCACACATAAATGCAAGGAGCCTGACGATTGACGATCGCTTCTAAAATATCAGGCACTAATAGGTTTGGAATAATGCTGGTATAAAGACTGCCGGGCCCGATGATAATGCAGTCTGCTTCGGCAATGTCTATGACTGCTTGAGGTAACGCTGTGGGGTTTTCAGGGGTACAGCCAATCCGTTTGATCTTGCCGTGGGCTTCGGAAATTTTAGATTCGCCTTCAATGTAGCGACCATCCTCTAGATAAGCCCAAAGCACCATGTCATCTAATGTTGCAGGTAAAACACGACCTCTTACGGCTAAAACTTGCGAACTAGCGGTGACGGCTTTTTCTAAATCTCCAGTAATCTCACTCATCGCTGTGAGGAATAAATTCCCAAAGCTATGCCCAGATAGACCCTCGCCTGACTGAAATCGATATTGAAATAATTCTGTGACCAGTTTTTCTTCGTCAGCGAGGGCAGCGAGGCAGTTGCGAATATCTCCAGGGGGTAAAACCCCATGCTCGCGCCGCAAGCGCCCCGAAGAGCCACCATCATCGGAAACAGCAACGATCGCAGTGATATTGGCACTATACCGTTTAAGTCCTCTAAGCAGCGTAGATAGCCCCGTGCCACCTCCAAGCGCTACTAACTTGGGGCCTCGATTGAGTTTGCGATGGGTGAGTAAGAGATCCACCAACTCTTTATCGTTGTCAGGTACTAAGGCTTGGGTAATCGATCGCAGGATGCGTTTTTGCCCCAACCACAAAAGCCCAATGCCAAGGACGACCGCGATCGGCCCACTAATATGGCGCGGCAGCAATACGGCTAGGGTTTCGAGAACAGAGCCGATCAGACGCGTGATAAATAGAACTGGGGTGAGTTTGGCAGAAATTGCCAGCCCTAGCACGATGAGAATGATGCCAAAAATGCTTAAAAACAGCCAACGTTTCACAAACAGACCGGGTATTAGCCATTTCAGCCAACCGATCGCTTTGTTTTGTTTCCGTGATGTTTTTTTGGGGAATTTCATTCAGTTACCTGAAATATGCACCAATACTTCGCGCGTGCGTCCGAGACTGCGATGCTCCCAGATATAAATTCCTTGCCAAGTGCCTAGGGCTAGGCGTCCGTTGGCGATCGGAATGTTTTCTGAGGTTTTTGTGAGGGCAGTACGAATATGGGCAGGCATATCATCAGCGCCCTCATTGCTGTGGCGATAATCCCGTCCATTTTCAGGTACGAGTTTTGCGAAAAAAGTTTCTAAATCTGCCAAGACATCTGGATCGGCATTTTCTTGAATGATCAAACTAGCTGAGGAATGACGCAAAAACAGCGTACATAGCCCAACCTTGGTGTTCGATTGCGCGACGATCGCTTCGACTTGGCGCGTGATGTCGTATAGAGACTTGCCACGAGTCCCAATTTTCAACAGATTTTGAGTGTGAGTAACGATCATGATTCTGAACGAGCTTCTAGTGCAGCACGAATTATTGCTAATGCTACCACTGGTGCAGTAATTGCCGACAAGATGCGATCGCCAAGGGAGACAGGTTGCCAATGATTTGCGATCGCTAGGGCTTCTTCTTGAACCGTCCAGCCACCCTCCGCACCCGTAGCAATCAGAATAGATTCTGACGCGAATCCTTGCGCTTTGGCATCGTCTTGAAGGTCGATTTGAGGAGAATTTAGGTCGTTATTTGGGCTGTTGGTTAAATAAGTGAGTAAATGAGGCACGTCCTGCTGGTGGGTAACGCAGATCAATCTGGTTTGCCGCATTTGAGCAGGTGCGGCAATTAAATCCTTAAACGCACATGGGGAAGCGATCTGAGGCACATAAGCCTGCCAAGATAATTCCGTTGCTTCTTGGGCAATGCGCTGCCATCGTTCTAGTTTCTGACTCCCTAAGGGGGTATTGGGTTTGATCGCGGTGCGATCGCTCCACATCGGCAAAATCTGTCGCACCCCCAATTCTGCTGCTTGACGAATGACGGATTCGATCGTGTTCCCTTTAGGCATAGCGATCGCCAACATCACTTTGATTTCAGCTTCGGGATAATTTGGAATTTCTGCCAAAATCTGCGCTTGCACCAAGTTTGTAGAAATATTGGACTGAAGGTTGGTGTGAATCTGAGTCAGCCAGCCATGTCCCATACCATCTAGCGCTATGAATTCTGCGCCAGTACTCAGGCGCAAGACATGACAGAGATAGTGTTTTTGTTCGGGCGTCAGGACAAACCTTGCCGAAACCTGAAGTTGCTCGTTTAACTGGGTGCGATCGAGGGTGATGCGTTGAAGTTTACTGCGTTGCATAGAGCGATCCTATTTAAAGGATGGAGGATTGTGAATGTACCGTACAAACTCGAACATCCCTAATAAATCTTCAAGTAACACGACAACGATGTAAGGCCTGCACTAATTCCTCTATCTTAATCGGTTTGGTAATGTAATCATCCATTCCTGCTTCTAAGCAAGACTCGCGCACGCCCTGCATGGCATTAGCGGTCATTGCGATAATGTGAACGGGCTTGGTAGAGAATTTGGCAGATAGGGCGGAGGTATAGGTTGGCAAATCGACCTCATCCATATTTTTGCTTTCTATTACTTTCGTGTTTCCGTTGTCATCGCTGATTTTATGACTTACTTCTCTCATGCGAATTTGTCTGGCTGCTTCCAATCCATCCATTTCGGGCATTTGCACATCCATGAGAATCACATCATAGGCTTGACGATATAGTGCTTCGATCGCTTCTAGTCCGTTACTAGCAATATCAACACGGTAGCCCATCCGTCCCAACAATCGCGAAGCTACCTTTTGATTGACCACATTATCTTCTGCCAAAAGAATCCGTAAAGGAAGGTTTTCAGATAAGTTCGACCCAAGGATTGCTTTTGTCTCAACGGAATCTGCAAGAATATAGTTCCTATCTTTGAGAATACTACCCAGTGAAGCTTTTGTTGTTTCTAAGGCATCACCCGCTTTGTCTAAAGAGCTATCAGCACGATCGCCTATTTCACGGAAGTGAGGCTGTAAAGCGATCGTAAAGTAGAACGTGGAGCCTAAAGACTCATGGGTTGAGATCTGCCAATCAGAGGGAGGATTTCCACTGATACTTCCACTACTTTCAACCCACATTGCACCCCCCATCATTTCACTCAGACGCTTGCTGATTGCCAATCCCAGCCCCGTCCCTCCATACTGACGTGTTGTTGAGGCATCTACTTGACTAAAAGGCTGAAAAAGTCGATGCATCTTTTCTGGAGTAATGCCAATCCCTGTATCTTGGATTGCAAACAGCAGAAAATGTTCAGCTCGCTCTATTTTCTGCAATTCTTGGGGATTATTGATGTTTGCGTCTCGAATATTGCTGCGATCGCTAACGGAAACCAATATATTTCCTTGCTGCGTAAATTTAATCGCATTACCAATCAGATTCACTAAGATTTGCCGTAGTCTTGTAGCATCACCATTGACAACGACTGGTATTTGTGAATCGAGTCGATAAGATAGCGTGATTCCTTTCGTTTTTGCGGAATTTGCTAATAGATCGATAGCACCTTCAACACAACGATGCAAATTAAAGGGATGTTGTTCTAGCTCGAGGTAACCCGACTCAATTTTCGAGAAGTCTAGAATATCATTGATGATCGTTAACAAAGCATCGCCACTATCTCGCACAACTTCCACATATTCTCTTTGCTCTGGAGACAAGTCCATATCAAGCAGTAGTCCCGTCATACCAATTACGGCATTCATCGGCGTGCGAATCTCATGACTCATCATCGCCAGAAATTCGCTTTTGGCACGATTGGCAGCTTCAGCCATTTCTCTCGCTTTCTCTAAATCTAAGTTTTTCGCAATCATCGCTTCCCGTTGCGACTTTTCTTGATCGAGTAACTGAGCGTGGGCGATCGCAATCCCAACCTGTGCTGCTACTGCCTCTAGCAATTCGATTTCGTCAGATGTCCATTCTCGAAAGCGATCGCATTGATGTAAAGCAATCACCCCATTAGGCTTGCCCATATAGGAGGTACGAATCACCAGCATGGACTTGATGCCAAATCGATGGCAGGTAGAAATAGAAGGAGCCAAAAGTGGATCGCTAAAGACATTAGGGGAACTCACAACTTCATCAGTCGCAAGAATTTTTTGAGCATGAGGATTATCTTTTACATGAATATCCATCCCTAGCATGGATACATCATCTTTTTCAAGGTATTCGCCTAAGATCGGGATCAATAAATCTCCAAGGTTATAGGTGTGAATATGACAACGACTTACGCCAAAAGTCATCCCAATCTGAGCTGTTGCTGTCGCAAAAATCTGCTTGCTATCTAAACTCTGACGAATCTCATCGGTAATTTGTTTGAGTAAGAGGGCGCGCTGAAATTGACGGCTAAAGAGTTCTTGAGCAGAGCGGCGATCGCTAATATCTGTATGGGTTCCTACCATGCGCAGGGGATTCCCTGCTTCATCTTTTGCCGTGACTTTCCCTCTGGTTAAAATCCAAATCCATTCTCCATTTTTTTGTAATATGCGTGACTCCACTTCGTAGATCGAACTCAGCCCTTCCAGATGATCTTCCAAATAGGCAAGTGCTAACTCTCGATCTTGCGGATGAATTAGGGCTTCCCATGCCGAAATATGAGACTGAATCTCCCCATCTTCGTAGCCCAAATGCGCTGCTAACCAGCGGGGACTAAAGTAGCATTCCCCTGTGATAATATTCCAATCCCATAGGCCATCATCCGTACTTTCGATCGCCAAGCGCAAGCGATCGGCACTTAGTTGCAATTCTTCTTCGGCTTTACGCCTTTCAGTAATATCCCTAGAGGTCGCAATAATTTCCTGTGCCGCTTGGGTATAAGCATCGCGAATCGTGCGGAAAGTTGTTTCCAACCAGATATAAAGACCATTCTTCGCTCGAACTCGGTAGCTAATGCAATTGGTAATCGGTCGCGCCAGCATAACTCGAATCGCAAGCTCGACTCTTAGCAAGTCTTCAGGAAAGATCGAGTCATAAATCGTACGTCCAATCAGTTCTTCTGGCTCGTACCCAAGTAGGGTGCGGCAGGCAGGTGACACGTAAGTATATCTACCATCGGTTGTATGCCGCGAAATAATGTCATTGGAATGTTCGGCTAACAAACGATAGAGAGATTCGCTCTCGCGTAGTGCTACCTCCGCCTGTTTGCGATCGGTAATGTCTCGCGTTGAGATTGCCACACCATCGATTAAGGGAACGATTTGATGCTTTAGCCAAGACCTGTTTTTACCTTCGACTGCGATCGCCGATTCTTCTTCAAGGGGGGTTCCTGACTCTACAACATGGATAAACTTATCAAAAAATCCTTCGACAAAATGATGAGGTAGAAGTTGACAGAATCCTTTTCCCACAACCTGACTTCTAGGCATGGAGATTAACTGCTCGGCTTGCAAGTTAATATCTACAAACGTAAAGTCAACGATTTTGCCCTGCTCGTTTCTGATGCTATCTAAAATAAAAAAGGCATCCAAGTGCCCCCTCGTGGCAGCGCGATATCTAGCTTCGCTCAATTGCAATTCAGCCAAGGTTCTTAACTGTTCTGTAATGTCGCGACAGATAAAGATGATATGGTCGTCTTCGCTCAGGGTTAAGGAAAGTTCTTCCAAAAAAGCTTTTCCATTTGCCTTCTTAGCAAAAGCTTCGCCTCGCCAACTACCTTGGACTTTTAACAAAGGAAATATCTCTGTTTCAAGATGATTCGCTTCTTTGGGGGAGTATAGGTTGCGCCAATCGCTCCCTAATAGTTCCTTGCGATCTTTATAACCAAAAAGTTCCGCTTGAAAGGGATTGAGATAAACAATTTCTCCTCGACCAGATAAAACCATCATGCCATCCATGGCAGCTTCAAAGGCTTTAAACCGCTTCTGTAAATCCTGTTCTTCCTTGATAAACTCAGGACTTTCGGATGCAATTACAGTTTCTTGAGCTTGAACCTCTCGATCGGGTGGTAAGCGAGATAAAGCTTGGAGAATACTGCGCTCGGAAAGCATTCCGACAAACTCTCCCCGATTGCCTAGCACTGGCAAGTGGCGAACTTGGTGTTGTTGCATGATTTGCAGCAAAGCATTTGGAGAGAGTCTAATAGGTTCGGTAACCGTGAAGACAGAGGGAGTCATCACCTCTTCAATTAGCGTTTCGGCAATATTCGTTTTTGTGGCAATTAATTGGAGGAGCGATCGCTCTGAGAAACTACCTAGAATATGAATGGGAAAAAAATCGGCTTGGTTCTCAACTGGATTTTCAACTGAGTCTACAACCCAAACAATCTCTGCTTGGTGTTGGTGCATCAAGGCAAACACATCTGTCAGTACTCGATTGGGCAGTACAGTTAAAAGCGATCGCTCAATCATGGGATCTGAAGATGAACCGATAAGGGAAACCATTGATGCGTTGGTAGCTAACTTAACCTAGTAGTTTCATGCTAGCAGGACTTTATTCATATTTTTTTTATATGAATAAAATTCTTATACTTCCTTATAGTCTGTTTATATCTGTTTCTGCTGTGTAAGTCCAGAGAATCCGTTTAAACAGTTTCCATTAGCTGCCGAAACCTAAAAATATTTTACCTCTTCAGTTTTTTGTCGGGAATAGCCAGCCTTTGCGCCCGAAGTAAAACAACAAACCGCCTGCAATCGTCAGCATCACTCCCCAACACATGGCATAGCCGTAGGGTAATTTTAGCTCTGGTAAATTCCCGGGTACGGAAGTATCAAAATTCATACCATAGACCCCTGCGATAAATGTGAGCGGAATAAACACCGTTGAAATTACGGTTAAAATTCGCATTGTTTCGTTAATGTTATTGTTAATCGAAGACAAATAGACTTCCATTAGGCTAGAGGCAAGCTCGCGATAGGTTTCTACCATGTCAATTAGTTGCACCGTATGGTCGTAACAGTCCCGTAAATATACCCGCACAGACTTGCGAATCAGAGGGCTATCATCTCGAATCAGCGCCCCGATCGCATCCCGTTGCGGCCAGATTGCACGACGCAACTGCAACAGTTCCCGCTTAATTTTATGAATCTTATCCAAAGTATTCTGTGTAGGCTTATCGACTACTTCATCCTGTAGTTCTTCCAGCCTTTCGCCATAGTCTTCTAGAACTGGGAAAAACCCATCAATGACTGCATCAATGAGTGCATAGGCTAGATAATCACTCTTCTGCGATCGAATCGTGCCGCGATCGCGATGAATTCTCTGGCGGACGGGTTCAAATGCATCTGTTTCTGGTTCTTCTTGCACCGTGAGTAGATAATGTTTGCCCACGATCAGGCTCACTTGTTCGCTGGTAAATCCTTGGCGATCGGGCTTGGGAATTACCATGTGCATAATCATGAGTAATTGATCGTCATATTCCTCGACTTTAGGACGTTGTGGAATATTGACCACATCTTCCAAAGCCAATGGATGTAGTTGAAATACCTGCCCTAACCTGACGAGCACATCCTCAGAGCCCAGTCCCTGCACATCTACCCACGAAACAGAAGTAGTATCTAAATAGGGAATGCAATCTTCGGGAGTGGAAAGTTGTACTCCCACTGCTGTATCCGCAGCATAATCAATCAGGAAGATATTTGGAACTGTAGCATCTTCATCAATGATGAGCGTTCCAGGAGGGCTGCCAGGCTCGTGGAAGGCATAGGACTCAAAGTTATCATCCTCCTCTTCCTCTCGATCCTCTGGGGGTTCGGGATTTATCTTTGAAAGATTTTGCAGCATGGTACTTGCGTTCAACCTTGGTGATTTTGGTTTAATGCTTTGGGCTTAGTGATTTTGGCTTGTGTAACTAGGGCGTAGATTCGTAACACCCATCGTCAAGTTTGACACATTCTAAGCTATGCTTGCGTCTTTATTGCTGTATGACAGGCAGGAGTAAAGAGCAAAAGAATGCAACAATTTGTAAATCGCCCAATCAATCAAGGCATCAATCCTCAACGCATAAATCGCAAAAATGGCATAAAAGCAGCCAATCTTCTCTTCCTGGCTTGTAGTTCCTTTCTTTTTCTAAGCCAGATCTCAAACCAACCCCAAAATGCCCTTGCGGGAGCTTTACCCGAGACAACGCTCTGGGGCAAACCAACCTGTGATGTTAACAAAGCCGAGATTTCGCGAAAAAATGAGTTGCGTAAAGCTGCATTCACTACCAATCCAAAACCCAAGTCTAAGCAGGACTATGGGGTAATTTTAGCGAAGCATAAGACCCAGCTAGAGCAGTGTCGCGATCGCACTTGGCCGAAAACCGAAGCCGTCTGGATCAGGCTATATCCCAATGATGCCAAGCCCGGTGTGCTAGAGGACGTGCTCGATCGCGTGGTCAACCGTGGTTATAACCAGATTTTTGTCGAAGTCCTATACGATGGGCGGGTGCTATTACCTGTGGCTGATAATCCTACCCCTTGGCGATCGGTGCTAGAGGAAGCGGTAAAAGCGGGAGAAGTAAAGCCAGACTACGACCTATGGGCAGAAACCGTTCGCCTTGGCAAGGAACGGGGTCTCAAAGTCTATGGTTGGTCATTTGCAATGAATTTTGGCTATGGCTATGGGGAAAATCGCGATCGCACCGCTGTATTTGCTTTAAATGGAAATGGTGAGAATAGCATTGCCAGAACCCAATTCGATCCCATTCAATTTGCCAAGGGTCGGGCTTTTTATGAAGATGCCTACGAGCGCGATCACCTGTTTGTCGATCCTTACAATGCCCAAGCCAGAGCCGATCTGACGACTGCGATCAAAGCCCTAAATAAAAGGCAACCCGATGGCATGGTTTTCGACTACGTTCGCTATCCCGCCAACTTTGCTGGTACTTCTTTAGTCAACAATGTCAAGCAACTATGGATTTATGGCGAGGCTTCGCGGAAAACCTTACTCAACCGCATTCCCAACCCTGCGATTCGGAAATTGATGGCGCTATTTTTAGAGACTGGCACTGTGACCGCGAACGATATCATCAATATCGAAAACGGCGATAAAAATTCAGCCCAGTCCTTGCGAGATAAAACTTCAGACCCTGTGAGAGCCGCAGAACTTGCCCAAAGAATGCTGTGGCAACTGGCTACTAGCCATGCCTACAACGGCGTCATCGATTTTGTCGCTTCTGTCGCTTTGCCCCTCAGTCAAAATCGCGTTCCCGTGGGTGCTGTGTTTTTCCCCAATGGAAATCGTGCGGAGGCAGGAGGATTTGATATGCGCATGCAAGCTTGGGATCGTTTCCCCATTTATATGGAACGACATCCTATGACCTATGCTATCTGTGCCGATGGAACCTGCGTAGCCGATCAAGTATCGCAAGTTCTACGTCAATCGTCCCCACAAACCTTGGTCTGTCCGATCTTAGCGGGTGCTTGGGGACAAAGCTTTAGAGAACATCCTAGCTTTGAAGTCCAAATGCAAGCGATTCGACAAAAGGAAGCAAAAATCAACTGTGTCAGCCATTTTGTTTATGCTTGGATGGAACCTGAGTCCGATCGCCTGCGTAAAGCAGGGCTGGCAACGGGGCAATAGCACTATCTCCCATAGGGGAAACCCTTCGCAATGTCTTCTCTAGTTCCAAGCGATCGAATTCAGTAGTGGAATCGTTCGATCGTCCTTGCTATCAGCTCGATCGCTTGGGGCTAGCACTGCGCAACACAGCAATCATCAGACAAACCAAACCGACATTAATACTGATATCCGCAATATTAAATACGGGAAAGCGAATCAAGCGAAAATCTAAAAAATCAACGACATAGCCACTGACAAAGCGATCGATCCCATTCCCCATTGCTCCTGCCAAGATGCAGCCATAGCCGGCCTGCTCCCAGCGATCGAGACCATTATGCCAGAGTCCCAACCCAATCAGAACGACACTAACCAGAAAAGAAACCCATTTCAGCCCATCACTGTGACCGCTAAAGAGACTGAATGCTGCTCCAGTATTGACTGCATAGGTTAAGTGAAACACCCCTTCCCAGAGAGAGACTGTGCTAACTCCTTTAAGATGTTGTACGGCAAAGTATTTTGTGGCTTGATCGAGGAGTAACCAGGTCGAAGCTGCAATCCAGAAAAAAAGGTTCTTGATCATGCCCAAGCTAAATTGTTCAATCTAGTTTCGTTAAGTCTGTGTCTATGCGTCTATTTGTTTACAGGTCAATGCCGAATCACGATTGAGTCACAGTGAATTCGTAATGCCCCAATTAAGCAACATTAATCAAGCCTAGCCATGCCAGTAAACCCTGTCCTGTGACAAATTCAATCACGACAGCTAGCAAAAAACCGATCATGGCCGCACGTCCATTGAGACGCTCAGCATAGGTATTAAAGCCAAACTTTGGATCGGTGGCTTGGGGCGTTTGTGTAGGTTCAGTCACGATCGATATGCTCCTATGGATGTCGAGTTAAGATTTGTTATTCTAAACTACTATTTTAGGCGATGTGCAACTTTGAAATCGGAAAATCTCGCCGTTTCTAAAAGTTTCTTGCTTTGCTTGGTGATCGCATTGCATATAGTCCAACATCAAAAACAAAGTATAGAAATGAATTTCTTGGCGATAAAGTCAAACAAAAAATCCCCCAGCAAAATCTTCACTGGGGGCTGATACCAAGCTAAGCAAACAGAACCTGATGAGATAACTTGAACTTTATAGATCTGTTGATTAGATTTCGTCCTACTAATTTTGCATCGGGCAGCTATCGGATCTACCCGTAATTTCATTGGTAAGATTCCGACATTCTGTGCTGATGACACCAACCAGAGGAGGGGGCAACTGTTTTGCTTTGCTCAGAGCTTTAATGTAATTTTGTCTGGCATCATCGCGACTATTGCCTCCTTTAAGCCATAAAATTTGCCCCTTGAGATAATATAATTCGGGGTTGTTTGGTGCTGCTACCAGAGCTTGATTCACCGCTTCTAAAGCAAGGTCAGTTTTTCTAGCATCACGATAGGCCAAGGCTATTCCTCGCCATTTGACATAATCAGGCGCAGCATATTGTTTTAGGCTAGTGAGCGCATTCTCTAAATCCGAGAGTGGTAAAACGGAAGCAATCAGCATATCCATATAGCCCTTGACCAAGTTTAGCTCTGGGTCTTGAGGATCCATGTCTTGAGCCGTTTTGATTTCGTCAAGGGCTGCCTGAACCAGAGGAAGGGCTGTGGGAGCACTAGTCAACCCCTGGGTTTTAACCACATAGCCTGCTTCAATGAGGTTACTGGCAGCGAGATAAATATGCCCCCGCAATTTGTCAGTACTCAACAATTTCTGTGCCTGCGCGCGAGTTTTATCACCGTAGACCTTCATATCAAGATAGTCCTCACGGATAAAGGCAACAGAGGCTCTTAACGCTTGAATCAACGGTTCATCGGCTTCTGATTTGAGCGCAAGATCGATCTGTTTAACCGCAGCAGGAAAGTTCCCTTCTTTAAATAGCAGTTCAAAGGATTTTTGCGTCTCTGCGCCAATCGGACGAGGATTTGATGAGCGAAAGAGATCGCCTGCCCAGCTCGGCAGTGCGATCGCTGTTGCTAAAACACTGGCAATCAGGGAAGCTGAAACAAAGTTAACAGGTCGCATCATAATTGAGTTCCTTGCTTATCTCAAACGAGAGATGATTTTGGTAAAGACAGATTTTGAGGAGATGAGCTTCTTAAGATCGTAAGTCACAATTTGCAAGACGCTCCGATCGATCGGAAGGTTTCCACTTGATTAAATTCTACGCTTTAGAATATTGGGAGCAGTAATGGTTGCCGAAAATTCAGCCAGATCTTGTATTGGAGATAGGTCATAAACTCCTGCCCAAGCTGCCAATAGGCGATCGCCCATTTGTCTGCCAGTTTCTAAAATTCCCGAACTTATCTCGTCTGTATATTCTGCTGGCACCTGTCCTTGGTAAGCCCCTGCGATCGCGCCGATACTTGCCCCAATAATTGGATTCATCTGCTGGGTGCGCTTTGTGGCGAGTCCCCAATGGTGGGGCGTGCTGAGAAAGCAATAGAGCCCATAGGCAATCGGTTGATGCAGGGTATGACGAGCAATTACCCCACTTTGACCGCGATCGACCAAATCCTGCGCCAGTCGCAACTGTTGAATTAAGGTTTTCAAACTCTCTGCATTCAGTTCCTCCTCTAGCTCCTTGGGTAAATACGCGCAAATATGTCCGATCAGATTTCTTGGGTAGAGTGCATCTCGACAGCAGAGCGCGATCGCATAGGCCAAAATCAAATGCTCTGGGGTTGCCACATAGCTAGACAGTACCTTAGATAAAGTATGGACGTCTTGATGCCAAAACAAACCTAGGGCGATCGCTTGACAGACCTTTGTCCAAATATCCAATTCTTGATTTGCGAGCGGCTCAACAGGAAATTTTGTCTGAGAGATGATCGCTATCTCAACCGCACCAGATATTTTCTCGCGCTGATGGGATGGCAAAACAAGCAATGCACCTGTTAAGGCAGCCCGAAACCGACTTTTGAGTGAATGATGATTTACCAAAATGCCCTTAATGGTTTGAGCGAAGTTTTGAGCTTTGAAGTATTTATCTAGAAATATTTTCGCAAAAATAAAAGCAAACAAATTTTGCCAGAAAAACCTAAGTCTGAATCATTAAATTCAAAGAAACCAAATGAGATAGATGGCGATCGCAACCAAAGCGAGCACGATCAGGGTGTAAACAATAACACGCAACCATACGCCTAGAAATAAAGTTAACAGCCCAAAAAAATCTGGCACCCTGCTGTAATTCCACACAGGTTTATAGTGCTTGATTTCAGCCTTTTCGTAGGCAGCGATCTGGGATGCAGGCATGGTCTTATAGTGCAGTCGCCCAAAGGGGGCAAGCAGCTTGAATTGGTTATACCTCTGATGGTTTTTACGCCAGCGATTCCGTAGATTTTTTGCCTGCCCCACATAAAACACCAGCCAAAAAGCCGTGACGTAATAAACTCCAGCTTCGGTGGGTAATTCGTGGAGCTTATGAATAGATTTGCTAGGCAGCAAAAAAATTTTCATCCCTCGGCTAGTTGTGATGGAGGTTAAATAAATGCAAAGGATATTGCCTCAGTATTTGCAGGTAGTATATAAGTAAGTCAGCCTTAAGTAATTGAAATAGGTAGGTTAGGTTTTACTTATATGTCAGACTTTAATCGTGGCATTATGAAGTTTGATGGTGCTGATAGCCCCGTGGCGATCGCACTTTCAGCAGTTGTAGTTTTAAGCGCGATCGGCGTTTTGTTATGGTGGGGTTTCCAATCTGCTTATATGTAAATATGAGTGGTTGTGGTAGGTGCAGAAGCTGCTCACCAGTCTCAGAAAGGATTTGGTTGAGCAGGTACCAAAGCACTTTATTTCTATTCAACTTTGCTTAAATAAAGTGCTTGACTTGGTGGTACAAGTTTGTCATTATAGTTAAGCACTTTTTGAAGTTAAGCACTTTTTGAGTGACCTGCGGGTGTGGCTCAGTGGTAGAGCATCTCCTTGCCAAGGAGAATGTCGAGAGTTCGAATCTCTTCACCCGCTTAACTTCTAGGAAACTATTTTAATTGTCTACCCAGTTTCTGCCCAAACTCATTTTGGGAGATTGCGATTTTTTAGATTGCTCGGTAGGCTTTTCTGCCAGTTTTCGATCGCTCGTAGGTGAGCATTGGGATCGTGTTGATTTGCTACCCAATCTTGCAATAAGTAGGCATTGTAACGAATCGATGTTCTACCCATGTTCTGGTAGTGAATACCAGCCAGCAATTTGCCAGATTCGCGAAGTTTTTTGAGTGTTTCAGTAGACTTACCAATAATTCTTGCAGCCTGATGCTTGTCTACCCAAACTGAATTCGTCAGCTTACCTATGCCGAGTAGCTTGAGTGCTTGATATTCTTGGTCGGTAACTTCAATCAGCATGATACTTCTGTCTATCAATCGACTCAATTTGATATGTGGCTTAAACTCTGGAGATACAAAACACGTAGCAAAGCGATCGCCGCCACTTGAGGCACCACCGCATTACCTAGGGCAGCAAGTCGGTCCAATCGCTTGGAAAGCCCATGAGCCACTCCACAAACAGGGGGCTTAACACTTCGCCAAGGGGCAAGAATGGTTTCATTTCCGCTACCAACCCGAAGCCCTGCGAAGCAGTTGGAGTCGGTAACAGCCTCAACTTGAGATCCAACTTGTTCTGACCAGGGCGACGCTTGCCCGAGTAACTGGTCGGCGTAGGCAACCACAAAGACTCGTTCGCGTAAGTGGGGCGCACCAACTTCCGCCGCCGATAAGATCTCCACATCGAAGCGATAGCCACATCGGCAGAGTCCACGCAAAACCTCGGGAAGTCCACCCGTGTAGACAGCCCCCTTAACGTTTTCCCAGATAACGAATTTGGGCTTCGCCTCATCGATGACCCGTAACATCTCAAACCAGAGAGACGATCGCTTACCCCTAATCCCCGTCCTTTTCCCTGCAAGGCTGAGGTCTTGACAAGGAGAACCACCCGTAACGAGGTCAAATTGCCCCGAAACAGGGTGAAATGACCTGATGTCGTGGTGGATTGGCACCTTCGGGAATTTTTTGGCAAGGATATGGCAACAGTGAGCATTGATTTCAACGAATTGAGTAGTACGGATGCCGAGGGCATGGGCGGCAAGACTGAAGCCACCAATGCCAGAGAAAAGGTCAAGATGTCTCATGTTCGATCGGCTCCAAATACCTGATAGAAATTGCCCAAAGGTTTTCACCCAATCCAAAATCAATCGTTGCCAACATGAGAGCCTCATGAAACAACTCAATCTTTTGGATCGTGCCGACCTTATCCTGCACAAACTGATGCTTGAGAATTCGGACGCGATCGCCAACATGAAAGCAATCAGCAGGCATCTGTCCTCTTGAAGCGTCCGCACACCATTCGAGCGTGAGAATTAATCCCTCATCAGGCCGTTCTCTAACTTGTTCGGAATCGTTGCCTTTCCGCTTCAGTGAGCCGCCATTCTCGGCATGTGCTACAGAAGGAGGCATCAAGTCCGGGGATAGCAACTCGACAATCCGATCGCGAACAGGTTCCTTGGTAGATCGGTTTGACCTGCCCGGCAGAATTTCTTCGTGGCATAAGTCAAGCAAATTCAACTGGATATAGCGACGAGCCATCTCAAAACGCCTCCCATTTGTCCAACAAAGTTTCAGGATCGGCATAGGCAGGTAAAGCAATCCCTGTATCCGTGACCTCAAAACCCAACTCTTGCGCCTGAGCGATCGCTGCATTACGACATTGAGGGAGCATCCACTTTGCCTGCAACATCGCGCACTTACTGCCGATGGTGGCAAACTTGGCTGGCGGGGGATGAACGGGCTGAATTGGAGCCAACCGCTCGATCTCTGCCCGTTCGGCTAGCTTCTGGCAATGCTGAACGTATCGCCGTTGCGTTTCAGGTTTACGGGCAAGACTGCTGACCAACAAATCCTCGTTGAGCGAGTCGCGTTCGGGCTGGTCTGGCATCTTGCGGATGCAATAGCCCACAATCCAAGTTCGATAGTCGGGGTCGGTGATGTCCAGTTGGACATGGCTTGTGGTTTTGTTTCCATCCTCGTCTTTGCTTTCAACTGTGACAGTCACGATCTGCGGGGAATCAGGAGACTGTTTCTGTCCAGAGGTTAGAGATTGGGCGATCGCTCCAGCACTTTCAAAATTTGAAATTTTGGGCTGCGGCGCGGGCGCGGAAAAATTGTCCTCACCGATCGCTTGTGCTTTTGCAGACAAATCCTCGCCTTGTGAATCGCTTATTTCAGGTACGCTCTCGGCTGGGACAGATCCTGTTTCCGATCTATCAAAATTCTCTCTCTCGGCTTGGCTTTCAAGTTGAGAAGGGGTAGGGGAAGAGAGAGTATTTGTTAATTCAGTATTTGTTCTATATGTATTTTTTGTGCCCGATTTTCCAGATGCGGTTTTTCCACGTTCGGTTTTTCCAGATGTGGTTTTTACGGTTTCGGTTGATTCATCTTCACCGACCGAGTTCGCTGTCTCAGAGATCACGTACATCCAACCGCGAAACTTACCGCAGGCATCCTTGACCCGTTGTTTGTACAAATAACCCAAAGTTTCGAGTTCCTTGAGTCCAGTTCGGACTGCTTCTTCACCATCCTTTTCTGACGCTTCCACCAAAGCGGGGACATAGATTTCCCAGTTATGGGGATAGCTCAAAAGCAGAGTCAGCAAACCTCTGGCTTTAAAACTAAGGCGGCGATCGCGGATGGTTTCGTTGTCAATCTGCGTGAAGTTACGTTCGTGGTTGACTTTGATAATGCTCATACTGTCACCTCCGAGTTATCCCAAGCCCCTTCCTTATGGGCCAGTCTCACGGCACAGGCATCGCAAAGCTCAAAATATTCATCATCACAGCCATAACACCAAGGCACAACGCGATCGCATTGTTTGCACTCGTAGGTTTGGATGATGCCCGTATCATTATTATCAGGATCGAAACACTGACCGCAGGTGCAAGGCACTAACTGGGCAAGACTGCTGAAATACTGTGCTTGTTCGAGAGCTTCTTTAATCAGCATAGGGATCTTCTCCTGTTTGATACAGGGGACTGGGGAATGTATTCCGCGCTTTGGGGCGGCGGCGTTTGTTTGCCTGCTTGCGTTGTTCGCGAGTGACGATTTTGCTAGCGATCGCCATGCGAATCGTTTTGACCAGACTTTCCAGTTGAGGTAGAACCGCTTCGATATCTGCGTCTACGACCATGCGAAAGTTGACCTGAGCGCGCCACTCTTGCAGCTTTTTGACGGCGACGGATACGGGCGATTCCATTGGTAGTAGTGGAATGCGAAAGAGCGTGCAAACTTCCTGAGCGTACTTGGCGACAGGAATGCAGTACTTATCACTCTTGGTAAATTCTGCAATCAGGCGTGTGGTGGCGCCGATCGCGCGTTGTCTGAGCGTTGCGTCGAGCGGGAGAAGTGGCTTCATGCCTTGCCTCCAATCGCCTCTGGTTTGACCGAGCAGATTGCTGCTTGTCTGGTAATTCCCAGTGTGTAAAGCGTCGGCAAGTATGCCGCGATCGCATCGTTGCAAGCCTGTACCTCGTTCATTCCAGCCTGTTGGACAGCCTCTTTAAATTGCAGCAAAAGGTCATCTCGGATGTAGGTGGTGTACTTGATTTTCATGATATTTTATCATTACTGGTAGTTACTGGTAGTTACATAGTATCAACTAGATTTGAGCGTGTCAATCTGGTGTTGCTGCGTAAGGTTTAACAATGACAATCGCTGATGAATTGACCTACACGATTAATCCAGAGCCTTTACAGGATTGGATACGCGATCAGCTATCGCGCACGACTCAAAACAAACTGGCAAAGGAAATGGCGATCTCCCGCCCGATTTTGAGCGAGATTTTGCAAGGTAAGTCGAAGTTTAAAGGTTCGACAATCAAGGCTTTTGCTAAGAAGCAAGGACTTTCTGCGGAGCGGCTTCTACAGCAGTTAGGCGCTGAGGTAGTGTCTGAATATTCTGATACGCCTGCGCTTGGCTATAACCTTGCCCACATTCCCGTGTACGATATTTTGGCAGGAGCGGGTAATGGCAGCTATGCTGGAGACATCGTGCAGATACTAGGATTTGAGAGGAGTTGGCTGCGAAGCGAGTTTGGCGCAGTCGAGTCACTAGAGGGCGTTCGTGTCTCTGGTGACTCGATGGAACCTACGCTTAAATCTGGTGATGTTGTGTTAGTAAACCGTAGCGATCATGCTCCCAAAGATGGAATTTACGTTTTGCGAATCGAACACGATCTATTCGTAAAGAGGCTATCAAGACTGCCTAGCAATAAGATAGAAGTCATTAGCGATAATCCTAGTTACTCGAATTACACGATCGATCTCTCGAATCCTCCTACAGATTTTCAGATTATTGGTAGGGTCGTGATGAAGTGTCAGAAGTTATGATAAATATTTGCTTAAGGGCATCTCTAAAAATACAAACAAGAGTAGGAAGGGATTTGAGGAAAATG